>DFBV01000085.1:6750-11562 GCA_002366755.1 Anaerolineales bacterium UBA3071 | reverse complement strand
AGGTTGGAGGTTGGAGGTTGGAGGGGGTGACTGGAGTTCACTCCTCAGTAGTCTCGACGGCCGTCTCCTCGAAAATCAGGTCGAAGAATTGATCCTTGTCCAACGTGGCCTGCCACTGACGATGCCGTTGAACTGCATCCAGCCGCCGTTGCCGGGGAAGGGTGAGGAAACGATTCATTTCAACGGGGCCCAGAGCGCTCATCAACGCATCCAGAGCCCGGCGCACCATGACATCTTCTGGGAGATAAACCTGGGCCTTCATCGCAAATCCTCTTTATCACAGAACGTAATCGGTGTGCCAAACCAAACGCCTGGCTTGATCCGCCGACACTGACGGAGAAGCCGGTCATCACAGGTCACGAAATCGCACCCGGCCTGTTCAGCCCAAGCCAGGTGTGCTGCGTCGGCAGGCCCAAGGCCTTGTTGCACGAGAGCCTCAGCGCGTTGCCTGGTCTGCGAAGTATCCACAGCAACGCGAAGGCCAATCTGCTCAAGCATCACCTGGAGACGTATCCGCTCAGCCGTGTCATCAATGGCTGCGATTTCAACATCGTGTACCGATGAAATGATCATGGCCAGGTTTTCCGCCCGGACGTGACTCAGGATCAGTTGCACGGCTTCGGTCTCCAGGCGAACACGGATATGACTCTGGTCGTCAAAGGGTCGGCATAAGGCACAGACATCCAGATAGACACGCCGAGGCTGTTTGACCATTCCTCAACTCCTTTCTCAAGTATACTATCCCCGTTGGAGGATGTCAAATCAGCCCGCCGCAGCAAAAGCGGCGGTCTATCCGGGGCTGGCCGCCTTCGGCGCGCTGAAGCGGTAGGTGGAAGTTGGAGGTTGGAGGACTGTGGGCGTAGTGCTTGAGCCAGATGGCATCGCGCACCTGGTCGAGCAACCGTTTAGGCCGTTGGGTCATGACAATTCGTCCGGGATTTCAGTGTACCTGCATGAAGTACAGGGTTGTGGTATACTCTTATACGTGATCGAGTGAGTTGGTAACGTCTGCATTTCGTGCCCCTGGGGAATACTACACAGAATGCTTCTGGTTTATGTGAGTTTTGGCTGCGTATACAGCAAGCTTCTGCATTATCACCCCTGCGGGCTTTCTATACAGAGGAGTTCTGCATAAGTATATGTTAAGCGAGACGCTCGCTGCGCTCGCACCTCGCTTAACGGGCCGCGCGATTTCATTGCGCGACGGCTCCGGCTCGACGCTTCGCGCCCGTCGCCTGCGCCCAAGTGCGCAATGAAGCCGACCCCGAGGGCTACGCCCTCGGCTTCGCTGCGCTCGCCCCACTGCGGCGCGTCGCAGCCTCCGGCTGCTCCGCACCTTGGGGGGAGGCTTATCGCGCGGCCCGTTCGGCGGCTGATATTCGCACGGTCAAGACTATGAAAAGTAAACACAAGAATCCCTGCTATTACTGTGGCGCTCAGGCTTGTTCAAATGAGCACGCTCCCCCCAAACAAATGTTTAAGGGCTTCCCGTGTGATAGTATCACGGCACCCTCGTGCGATGAACATAATAGCGAAAAAAGCGGAGACGACCAAGCAATTGTCAGTGCATTTCTAATCCCTCTGCATAATCGGTTAGAGCAATACGGCCAGGATGAACACTCGTTGGAAGCCAATATTGTGAAAGCCATTGATGTTGCAAAGCCTTCGTTTGTCCGAGCCAAACGAAAAGCAACAAGCCGCCCTCTTTTGAGTGCCCCACCTAAGGTACTCAGCGACTTGCCCGATGTGTCCTATCTTGTCCCATCTGTTGACCTCCGTGCTTGGGTACGTCAATTGACAGCAGCACTGGTTTTCGATGGAACCCTGGCTTTTGACCCAACTATCATATGGAACGAGGCAATAGCTTGGAGTCCGGACTGGATATGGGAAACGGAAAGACCAGCCTCTGGAGAAGATGCCATATTACTGTTTGAGAAAAAGGGAGAGATAAAAGCACAACTTGAGCAGTTTAGTTGGCAGGATGGATGGTCAGCGCATCCCAGGGCATATCCGCCCGATATTTATGAATTCTGGCTGTGTATTGAGCCGGAACCCCAAGAGGTGATTTTCAAGCACAAGTTTTATAATCGCTATACTTGGTATGTATGGTTTTCGGCCTCACAGGAGACAGTTCTCAAGTTGAGTAACAAGGTGGTATCGTAAAGTCAAGGCGGTTTTGCCTGATTCTACCAACCTACGCACACTTTCAGCGCGTTTCAGTTGGTAGCGGTATCTTTGTAAGTAGCAGGCCGCCCAACAAGGCGTCAACGCGGACTGGCGAGATCGCGGCTCTTTGCCACTAAAGTACGTGGTTGTTGAAGGCCATGCGCCCGCAAAGGCTTTAGTTTTTCTCGCCAGCCGGTTACGCCAACGTTGGGCGGACACGAGCAACGGAGGTAATTGGGATGAGAATCGACGACATTGAAATACACGCTGGCGGAATCACGCGGCCACACAAGGTGATTGCCCAAATCAAAGCCAGAGTAGGCGCGGCCACCATCTTCTCGAAGACACCAACGATTGAGGATGCAAACTTCAAGCTGCGAGAGGAGGCGTTGAAGAAAGGAGCGAATGCGGTCATCAACGTGAAGTATGAACGCGGTATCTCCGTCACCTCCTGGAAAGCCCTTACCGCAACCGGTACGGCCGTGTTCGCAGAGTCCGACGAAGTAGAATGCCCATTCTGTGCCGAACTGATAAATAAAGAGGAAGGCCATCAAGTGCAAGCATTGCGGCGCAGACTTGTCCCCTGGGTAATCAGCGTCGCCCAACAACGCAATGCAGTCGACACGCATTCGCGTGCGGCTGATTGCGGCCGTTGGCGGGCATTCTCAAATCGCATGATATTTGATCACCCAATCAACCTGGTACAAATATCCATATCAGCCGTGAATCTCTGCACGATCTATGAAAATGGAGGATTGATAGAATGAAAAAACGCCTATTTGCCATCTGCACTATTCTTCTTCTTGCAACACTCGCTTGTGGAGGAGATACATCGAATAGTTATTCAAGTCCTTCTGAACCCAAGCGGGGGTGGCTGTGTGATTTTGATTCAACAGGATCGATTCGGCTTTGGACAGCTGCATCGATGGATGCCACTGTGAAAGATGTAGTCGGTACTTGCGTAGGTTGCTGTGTTGATGTAACGATGCACGAAAAAGGGTTAGTGGAGGGTATCTTGTTCTATCGGATTAGCGTTGGGTCTCAATCAGGTTGGGTAGATGTGGACTATTTCTATTGGAGAAAGCCCAGCTGGTCGACGAATTAAGCTGCGAAATATCTCGTCTAGCTTGTTGCTTTTCTCCATCAAAACGTGCAACTATAAGCTTGGGTCTCTAGCAAAATCGGGAGTTTCCCGCCGCCCTTTGGATAGCGAGTGTGTCACCAAGCGCTCAAATGAATTAGAGACGTATTACACGTCACTCAGTTTGCATCTATCGACGGACTACTGTACCAACTATGAGGGATTCACAAAAGTTACATCATGCTGCCCATCTATGCCCGCTAACCCTGCATGCACCTGACCTCGCTTGGCTCGTGGGTAAGCGGCGCGTTTTCAGTCAATTCAATCGGAGCAAAGCAGTTTCAGGGTCAAACACGCTCGGCAGGTGATGCCCCCGTTAGGTCGGACGCTCCGCTTCGCATCCGCGTCCGACCTAACGGGGCGGCCTACCAGTCAGGGGCGAAAGCCTGTACAGCCTATCTAGCGAACAGGGGGAACTATGAATCCACTTATTGAGGAGAAACTTCTCGATCTGTTGATCAACGTTATTAGCATCATTCTAGGCGGTGGAATCATTGTCATGATCATTGAACTGCGACGACACCGCCGCGAGAGGCGTGTGTGGGCACGTGAGGATCAACTAATCGAGATCGATATTCCACGTGCGGACCTCAGGGTGAGGAAATGGCAGGTGACGGAAAAGTTGTCCGCCGAAGAGAAGCTTGTCATATACGAGAATCAGTTAGAGGGCACCGTCAAGGAGCTTCTCGTAACAGCCCACTTTGTCATTAGGAATACGACCGCTGCCGAGATTCTTGTGACTTCATACGACGCCAAAATGTTGAGAATTCCGCCAGGCCATGTAAGCAAGCGCTTTTATGACCTGGAGACAGCTGATCTAGTTGCCGTGGAAGATATCGGTGCCATCAAGCTTCAGCCGCACGCGGCTATCGCGAGGATTGTCATTCTCGCAAGCAGATTCGGCCAAGATCGGAAACTTGAGACGGTGCCATCAACCGTACTCGTCGAGGCTACGACAAGCAGTGGAGCATCCATTCACGGACAAGCAACTTTGGGTGTCGTGTCTCGTATCCACGGTGTGGAGTATTACCAAAAGCGGTACCATCCTACGAAGTATGTGGACAAGATACGGGTAGTGATTAGATTGTAGGTGATATGGCCAGATTGTACTCGGCGATGAACCACTTGGTGACCATGTGATGATAGACATCCGACTTGGAGAAGGACAAAGTTTTGCGGACGAAGCGAGCTAATCGCTGGCGCAAGGTGTTGTACCATCGCTCCACGTGGGCAGTCTCGCCACTCTTCTTGCCTACGCAGCGATGCGTCTCCTTGGGAAAGACCTTCAGGTAGGCTTCCCAGAAATCACTGAAAAAGTTGAGGTGAGCCCCATTCTCTAGACCACGGATCGGCCAGAATAAGGTGGACACCAGCAGGGCGGGGCAGGCAACCAGTGCTTCTGGGTGATCGATGGTGCTGAAGCGTTGTATCCCTCCGAGGAGGAGGTGCAAAGCAGTAGCCCGTAACATGCAGCGAATCCCTTCGACAGGCTCAGGACAAGCTCT
>DFBV01000085.1:0-6651 GCA_002366755.1 Anaerolineales bacterium UBA3071 | reverse complement strand
GCCCGTGGACTTCGATCGCCAAGAAGCGGATGTGATGGCAGAGATAGAGTGTCTTCAAGCTAGCATTCCTGGCTTACGTTTCCATGGTACTCACCAAGCCCTAAGCACAGGCCCTCTTGTCCCTGGCTGTGAGATATGCACGCATATGGCGCACATGTCCTTTCAGCTTGGTTTCCTCTGCAATGCCGATTGCCCCTTCTGTTTTCTCCCCACCTATCAAGCGGACACACCCGATGAGGATGAGAAGTACAACCGGCGAGCCTTTCTGAAAGAGTTCCACCGGCGCAAGGACGAACTGGAGGGGGTCTCCTTGACCGGAGGTGAGCCTCTGCTATACCTTCCCGAACTAGAAGTGGCCGTATCTGAAATGGCGAGAGCCAAGCCCGGATTGCACTTCTGGGTATACACCAACGGCATCCTCGCCGATGATGACCATCTCGGCATTCTTCGGGATCTCGGAATCGGAGAGATTCGTTTCAACCTCGCGGCGGCGAACTACAAAGAGAAGATACTGGAGAACCTCGAACGGGCCAGAGAGATGTTCGAGTACGTTGTTGTGGAAGTACCGTCGTATCCGAAGCAAAAGGATAGGCTGATGGCGTGCCTCGGAGAGCTGGACAGTATAGGCATAGATCAGTTGAATCTGCAGGAATTGTGGGTGACAGACACTAACGTGCATCGTCTTGAGGGAGAAGGATATCAATCGGGCTTGCTGTTTCTCAGGAAGTTCTTCCTCTACGGAAGCAGAAGAATGACATACGAGGTGATGCAGCACTGCGTTGATGAGGGCTATTCGTTCACTGTCAACGATTGTTCAGCAAGTAGATTCGGCGTAGCATGAGGTGAGTCACATTCTTTGGAGCACGAGGCTGCGATTGGGGTAGTATCTGGGAAGTTCCCATACAGCTAGGGCTGTCACCTTGCCTGGTTTGGCACTGGCGGGTGAAGCGCGTACCGTTGGGCGCGGCAACGAGCCATGGTTCTATGACGCAAAAGGAGCAACATGCCAATAGAGACTGAGACCCGCTATGCTGGCCTCTGGCGCCGCTTTCTCGCACTCCTCGTTGATCTCTTGCTCTTCTGTGTGCTCTTCTTGCCCATCACAAGAGCCGTCAAAGGTGTCTGGATTATGGCCCCTGGCGATCACCGCTGGGTCAAAGGCTTGTTGGTCACAGACCGGTTGTGCATTGTGTTCTTGATCTTCATGTTTCTGTACTTCGTCCTACTTGAAGGGCTAGTGGGCGCTACTCTTGGCAAGTGGGCTCTTGGTCTCCGGGTAGTGTGCGAGGATGGGGGAGGCAAGCCAGGCCTGGCAAGAAGTGCATTGAGGAACGTTCTGCGATTGGTGGACGGGTTGCCTGCGCTGAACATCATCGGCGTTGTTCTCATACTTCGTTCGGCAGAGAGAGCGCGCTTCGGTGACCGTATTGCGGGGACCAGGGTCATTCTGGTATAGCGGAGTATACACTGGTACGTTATTGCCGCCGCCCGACCAGCGCTTGGACCTGACCAGGCCAGTCGCGCGCCGAGTTCGAAGCTGGTCAGTGTTGTGGTTGAAGGGGGAGTTGTGGTAGCATTTGGCTGCACGCGGAGATCGTCTGATTTTGACAAAGGACGCAGAGTGAGTATAATGATATGTCGCCAGTGACCAGGGTCCGATGAGCACCCTGGCCTGGCGCGAAGCAAGCAAGGGGAAAGACAAAGCATGTATGCAATCGTGAAAACTGGTGGCAAGCAATACAGAGTGCAGCCCGGTCAGACCATCGAGGTGGAGAAACTTCCGGCGACGGTTGGCGATAGCGTGACCCTGGATCGGGTTCTGTTGGTCGCGGACGGCGAGCAGATCACCGTTGGCCAACCAACGGTGGAAGGAGCCAAGGTCCAGGCGACGGTCGTGGGCGAGGGCAAGGCGCGCAAAGTGATCATCTACAAGTACCTTCCCCGCCATCGCTATCGCCGCAAGAAGGGACACCGGCAGCTTTTCACTCGACTGAAGGTTGACAGTATTGAGCTTTAGGGTGGAGGTGGTAAGATGGCTCACAAAAAGGGTGGTGGCAGCAGCAGGAACGGACGAGATAGCCAGTCCAAGCGCCTCGGCGTGAAGCGCTACGACGGTCAGGTGGTGAACTCGGGCACCATCATCGTGCGTCAGCGAGGTAGCCGCATCAGACCAGGCCACAACGTAGGCATGGGCAAGGACCATACCTTGTTCGCCATGACAAAAGGCTACGTGAAATTCGAGCATGTCTCGCGGGCCAGGAAGCGCGTTAGCGTGTATCCGACGCGAGTTGTGGCTGTTCAGTTCGCATAAGCAGCAGTGTGGGAGTGTGGTTCATGAAGAAGGGTATCCACCCGAAGTATTATCCTAATGCAACAGTTGTCTGTGTCTGTGGCAACACCTGGACTACCGGTTCGACACAGGAGCGGATTCAGACCGATATCTGCTCGGCCTGCCATCCCTTCTTTACCGGTGAGCAGCGCATCGTCGACACGGCAGGGCAGGTGGAGCGCTTCATCCGACGACTGGAGCGTAAAGGTGTCCTCGCCGCGCGGGACCAACTGGAATCTGATGCGCGAGCGGCCAGGGAAGCCGCGCGCCGCAAGGCGGTTGCCCGCGGCGAGGATGCGGAGACAGCGGAGCGTGTGGCCGAAGAAGCACTCCGCGAGGCACTGGAGTCAGCAGAGAGCACCGCGCAGGCCGAGGTCGAAGGAGTGGAAGAGGCGACCGAGGACTGAGGCCGACAGAGGTAGAATCATTCAGAGGGGCAGAACGGGTTCTGCCCCTTTTCTTTGTGCCTCTACCAGAGCTCAGGGAGAACGAAGATGCCCTACCAACAACCCAAGAGGGGCTGGATTGAACTCATTTGCGGCGGCATGTTCGCTGGTAAATCGGAGGAACTGCTGCGGCGAATCAGGCGAGCGGAAATTGCCCGCCAGCCGGTGCAGGTGTTCAAGCCAGCTATAGATGATCGCTACGGCGTGGACGTCATCGCCTCTCACAATGGGGTGCGCCGAGAGGCGTTTATCGTCCGAGAGCCCCGGGAGGTACTGGAGTTTCTGCGGCCCGAGACGCGCGTGGTAGCCATTGATGAGGCGCAGTTCTTTGATCCTGCAATAGCCGACGTTTGCAGCGAGTTGGCCGATCATGGGCTGCGGGTCATCGTCGCCGGGCTGGACTTGGACTTTCGAGGGGAGCCCTTCGGTCCCGTCCCTCATCTCCTGGCTCAGGCAGAGCGCGTGGATAAGCTGAACGCCATCTGCCAGGTCTGCGGGGCGCCCGCCTGCCGCACGCAGCGGCTCATCAATGGCCAACCGGCCAACTACGATGATCCCGTTGTCCTCATTGGAGCTGACGAGGTATACGAGGCGCGCTGCCGGCATTGCCACCAGGTGCCAGGGAAGAAACAACGGATGGAGAAATCAACGGATGACTCCTCTGAAAAAACTCCACAATGATCAAGCCGGCGGGGCCAACGTCCCACTTTGACGCCAAAAACAACCCGAATTGGGGGAACGTGCCATGAAAAGCGAGCATGCAGGGGCACGCATGTCCTACCATCTGGGTACGGAAGACCTTTTTTCAATAGAGTCAACGGATTGATAGCGATCCTTTTGTCGTAACTGCCCAGCCAGGTGAGGATTGCACACGGATGAACACGGATTCGACGGATATGCACAGATACAGGCTGAGAAATCCGCGAGAATCCGTCCAATCCGTGGGAATCCGCGTCCTATTCTCAGTCCTTTGAGCAGCAGCCTGAACAGCTACCTTTTGTTGAGATGAAACAGCCCCACTGACGATAGGCGTCTCTTGACCTCTTGGAAGCGGGACTTCGCTTTTCGTGCCTCCTTCTGCCACGCAACGATTTGACCACTCGACCATCTGACTACGCGACTATTTGACCGCGTGACTACATGACCTCCAACGTGCCTCTCTTCTTGGCCTGAATCTCGAACTGGCGGAAGAGCACGTAGCCGAGCAGGATGTAGACCGCACCGACCAGCACCTCACCTACCAGCATCGGTCCCACGCTTCGCAGGCTGGCGCCATCCACAATGTCGCGCGCCGAGGCGATGCCCCGCGTGAGCGGCAAGACGTAGGAGATGCGCTGCACCCAGCCTGGCAGGCTGCTCACGGGCACGTTGGCCCCGCACAGCGCCAACATCAGGAAGTAGACAGTGTTGTTGATGAACATCACATTGCGAGTGATGAGGCTCAGACAACCCAGCAGCAGACCCATACCGGAGGTGCTGGCCGCGGTGATGAGGATGGTCAACGCCAGCGCTCCCACGTCTGTGCGCGACAGATCCACCCCCAGCAACAACACTCCCCACATCAGCCCCAGCACCACCCCCAGCATGCCGTCAATGATGTGCATGAATGCCCGCCCGACGAAAACCAGCATGCGGTTGGCCGGCGCGCCGAACATGTAGCCCAGCGTACCCGCCCAGCGCTCGCCGCCCACGCTCATGGTCACGCCGTAGATGCCGTTGATGGCTGCCAGTTGCACCGCGTTGCCGATGACATAGAAGGACGCCTGATCACGCCCGCTGGCATACATGCCCAGAAAGGCGAAGAAGAGAATCTGGGCCAGAGGCATGACGATCTTGGAGGCCATGTACTGGGCTGGCCGGAACCAGCGGAAGAGAGCGATGTAGGAGTAGTAGGCGCTGGTGAAGAAGATGCGGAAAGCTGCCTGTAGTCGTTTCATCATCACACCAACCTTATCCCTTGCCCCCTGTTACTGCAAGCTCAGTGTGGCATCCACGCGTGCCTTGTGCACCATGACCCGAAACAGCCAGCCGGAGAGCAGCAGGTAGATGACGCTGAAGAGCAGCATCATGCCCCAGCTCAGGAATACCTCGCTGAGGGGAACGTTGCCGCTGGAGGTGGCGTGCAGGGCGCGGGCAGCCCAGTAGGGTGCCAGAGCGTAGCTGATGGGCGTCGTCCAGCCGGGCAGCAGGGCGATGGGAAACATGAAACCGGCCAGGATGTACATAGGGAACTCCAGTGCGTTGTTCCAGCTCTGCAATTGCAGATTGATGGCAAAGAAGGGCGCGATGACCAGGCCAAAGGCGGCGAAGGCAGCAACGCTGCAGATCAGCGAGACAACGAAGAGCAGTGGGTGGGCGAGGGTCAGCGGGAAGCGGAAGATGAGCGCAGCCAGAACGTAGCCCAAGATCATCGAGCTGAGGGACATGACCACGTTGGACAGCGTCTTGCCGATGACGGTCACCGCCAGCGGCGTCGGCGTGCCCACCAGCATCTCCAGCGTGCCCAGCCAGCGCTCCACGTTAATGTTGGACCCGCTGATGTAGAGCAGGCTGGACCACAGCCCTGTCATGCCACTGCCCACCACGATGAAGATGGCATAGTTGCCCTGCTGCTCGCGCATCATCCACAGTCCCAAGATGGCGATGAGCAGCGGCTGCACCAGCACCGTGAAGATGATGAAGCCGTCAATGGCCAATTGCTTGAATTGCAGCACGAACACCTGGCCAATGGTTCGCAGATAGCTTCGCAAGCGCTTGGAGGTCATCACACCTCGCCTCCTACCAGCCGCACGTAGGCATCCTCCAGCGTCGGCTCGCGTGAGGTCACCTTGTCCACCCGTAGCCCTTCCAGGATGTTCAGTATCTGCGGCACGGAGGTGGAGCCGGTGTTGGAGTGAATGGAGAGCTTCTGCTTCTGCTCGTAGGGCTCTACGGAGACGGTGTCAACAAACGGCAGGCGGCGCAACTCCTCTACGCGATGGCCGGTGATGCCAATGACCTCCAGCTCGACAACCGACAGGTCTTGCACGTGTTGTTTGAGCCCCTCGGGCGTATCCAGGGCGACGATCTTGCCGCGGTTGATGACGGCGACGCGCTGGCACAGTTCGTCGGCCTCGAACATGTAGTGGGTGGTGAGCAGGATGGTCTTGCGCTCGGCCAGCAGGTCGCGGATCACGCCGCGCAGCTCGCGAGCGCCCACGGGGTCGAGGCCCATGGTTGGCTCGTCGAGGAAGAGCACCCGGGGATCGTGCAGCAGTGCGCGGGCGATGTGCAGCCGCTGCTTCATGCCGCGGGAATATCCCTCCACTTTTTCGTGGCCGCGATCGGCCAGGCCCACCAACTCCAGCAAGTAGGGGATGCGCTGCCTGGCCACGTCGGGGTCGACCATGTAGAGATTGGCGAAGTAGCGCAGGTTGTCAATAGCCGACAACCGCCAGTAGAGCCCTCGCTCGCCCCCGAAGATGAAGCCGATGTGCGGGCGGATAGCTGCCGCTCCCTTCACGACGTCGTGGTCTAGAATGCGGGCCGTGCCTGAGGTGGGGATGAGCAGCGTGGTGAGCATTTTGACCGTCGTCGTCTTGCCCGCACCGTTGGGGCCCAGCAGACCGAGCAGCCCGCCTTCCTCGATATCGAAGGAGATCCCGTCCACGGCCACGATTTCCTTGGTCTTGCGTCGTATCACGCCGACGGTGGTGCGAAACACGCGGCGCAGATCACGAACTTCGATGACGCTCATACTCGTTCTCTTTGTCCACCCAGTATTGCACTCGATCCCGATAGTTCACAGTCAATACCTCCTCGGTGAAGATAATATACCTGATAAGGTGCTTCGCCAAATACTATCTAGAGCACCTCTTCTAGTGTCTATTCTCATCT
>DFBV01000080.1 GCA_002366755.1 Anaerolineales bacterium UBA3071 | reverse complement strand
AGCCAATGCGTTTGTCCAAAGTTCAGATTAGGTTAGGATTACTGCTTGGGGTGTGTGTGCTGTTACTTGCCACCACCCCGCTGGTTCTAGCGACGGGACCGCCTTTCAAACCCAACTATGACGCGGAGTTCTCCAGTGACATAACTGGAGGTGGGCCAGTGAAGGCTGAGGGATACATCCACTCGTATGTGAGATATAACGACTATCCTCTCACGTTCGGGGAAGTGTTCAGCGACTTTATCGGCGACCACTATGGCTACCTAGCCATATTTCCCGACAAGCGCTCCGGCACAGCAGAGTTTTTCTACACTTACGGGCCTGAGCCTGATGAGAACGGGCTGCACTACCAGCTCCATGGCTGGGGGGCCTTTGAGTCCAACAAGAAGGCAGGAATGTTCTGCTTCACGCCGGACGGGGAGTACACTATCAGCCAAGAAGATGGCTAGGACTGGGATCCGCTGTGGTGGGGCTATCCCGATTTTACTATCAATGGCACGAAACTTCGATGACGCGCTGGGATTGTCCTGTTGTCCTCGACGCAGGCTAGAGTGAGGATGCGTGAGCAGGCACAGGGGCTTGCAGAGGCGCCCGCTGCCAGGCCTGGCTGAGTAACTGTACGGACGGGGAGCGAGTCGTAAGACCCGCTTCCCGTCTTGCGTTAGTATGAGCTAACAGATACGGAGAACGGAAGAAAAAAGCCCACATGCCCTCTTTCAGGGCCTTTTTCGATTAGCCGTAGATGAGGCGTCGCCCCCTCCCCTCCCCTTTTGGGCTCAATATCTAGAGAGAAAATCGAACTGTCAGTGGCCACCAAGTCAACGTAGCTGAAAGTTGACCACCCCCGCAAATCACCCTCCATGGCAGGGAAACTTGAGTGTTGACTTTGCACGATTCGGGTTGCAAACTGGAATCAAGGAAGGGGAGACAGAGAGGTTGGAAATTCAGGAAAGGTTGGGGGAGAGACGAGCTTTGATCAGCTAAACACATACCTTGGACAGACACAGGAGTGAAAAGACCCCTTTCGGGGTCTTTTTTCTTTTGGGCCATGTCTACCCCTTCCGGGCACGTTACCAACAAGGCTTTCGGGGTGGCGGGCACAAACACAGTCAAGGAGGGCGAAAATGGAAGGGCAATGCGTCAAGACGGCGATCGTGCCCGGCTGACGGAGAAGAGCAAGTGACCAAGACGATGATGAAGGTCGCGGTCTACTACAACAACCGTGACGTGCGCCTGGAGGAACGTCCGATACCGCAGATCGGCCCTGGGGAGCTGTTGGTCAAGGCCGAAGCCTGCGGGCTCTGCGGCGGCGACACGATGGAGTGGTACCTGCTCCACAAGGCTCCGATCATCCTGGGCCACGAGCCAACCGGCACGGTCGTCGAGGTGGGCCGGGAGAGCGGGTGGTACGTAGGCGACGAGATGCCCTACTTCCACTTTCGCGGGCCTGAATTGGCAGGCAAGACTCTGGGGCTGGTGGGATGTGGAGCCATCGGACAGGCACTGGCCCGTCGTGCTTGTGCCTTGGGCATGAACGTGCTGGGAAACGATCCCTACATGTGCCAAGATGATCTCGGCAGCATAGTGCACCTGGCCCCATGGAACGAGATACTAGCTAGGGCCGATTTCCTCTCGCTTCACGTCCCCCTCAGTGAGGAGACGCGGGGCATGATCGGAGCGGCTGAGCTAGCGCGGATGAAGCCAACCGCGGTTCTTGTCAACACTGCACGTGCTGCCGTAGTCGACGAGGAAGCGCTGTATAAAGCGCTCCTGGAGCGTCGAATTGCGGGCGCGGCATTGGACGTCTTCTGGCAGGAACCCTTGCCACCAGACAGCCCCTGGTTGGAGTTGGACAACGTGCTCCTCACACCGCACCTGGCCGGCGCGGCCGACGATGTCAGAAAACACCATTCGGCGATGGTGGTCGAAGATGTGAGAACGCTCTTGAGCGGGGAATCTCCAAAACGGTTGGTCAACCCTCAGGTGTTTCAAGCATCCCGATCGAGGCGTCTACCAGGTAGCCCACGAACATGATCGTTTCGCGCCACCGAAGACCACGCCGCACCCCCTCACGCTTCTGCCTAGCCTGTCTCTTGACGCCCTCATGATTGCATCCGAGGCCAAGATGGGGTACAATGGGGACGTGATTCCCCATCTGAAGATGAGCCGCTGATTGAGGATCGGGAGGTGATAGGTTTCATGAATGTAGCCGCCGATGCCACTGAGCCCAGGCAGTCAGAAGAGCCCCCAAGGCAGAGCGACGCCAAGTTTCGCTTGCTGTTTGAAAAGTCACCCGATGCCATGCTCCTACTTGACGGAGACGTGTTCATAGACTGCAACCAGGCAGCCGTGGAGATGATGCGCTGTGCCAGCAAGGAGCAGTTGTTGGCCCTCCATCCGTACGACATCTCTCCCCAAAGGCAACCCGACGGGCGGCTCTCCACCGAAAAGGCTCGGGAGCTGATTGACACGGCACACAAAGAGGGGAGTCTGCGGTTTGAGTGGGTGCATCGCGCCGTTGATGGCACAGGTTTTCCGGTAGAGGTGCTGCTTGCGGCCATACCCCTATACGGCAGGAAGGTCCTTCACGTCGCGTGGAGAGACATCACCGAGCGCAAGCGGGTGGAGGAGGAACTTCGGGAAAGGGAAGCACAATACCGCAGTATCTTCGAATCAACCTCTGACGCTCTTCTCATATTTGACTTTGATGGAACAATCGTGGAAGCCAACCCCGCTGCATACAGGATGTACGGTTACTCCTGCGAGGAACTGGTCGGGTTGCCCGGAAAGGAGATCGTCCACCCCGATTACTATCACGTCTTTGAGGATTTCAAGAGGCAGGTGAAGACCGGCGGCCAGTTCAGCGCCCAGACAGTTGATCTCCGACAAGACGGCAGCTCAATCAACGTGGAGGTGGACGGGACTTTCTTCAGTTACAAAGGCCAGCCCCATCTTCTGGCGGTCGTGCGGGATGTTACCGAGAGGGTCCTGGCTCGCCAGATACTGGAGCAGCGCGTCGAGGAGCGCACGCGCGAGTTGCAGACGCTGCTGGATGTGACTGCGGAGGCCAGCAGTTCGTTAGAGTTGGACGAAATGTTGAGCGCCGCGCTGAACCGCCTGGTGGCCCTGGTGGGGGCGTCGCGAGCCGGCGTGATGCTGCTGGACGGTGAGTCGGGAGAACTGGAAGCGAGAATGATCCGGCCAGAGCGTCCTGTTGCGCTGGATGACCTGGCGGAAATGGCCCAGGCATGCCGCGTTGTGATTGCCAGCGGCGAACCGCTCTACGCGCCGGTGGATGCGGCGCTGGGCCACATCGAACCCGGTGCTCTGTTACCGCTCCGAGTTCGAGGACAGGCCCTGGGGGTGCTGGTGATTATCGGCCCGCAGGGCACCGCGTTCAGTGAGGGCTACCTGGCTCTTTTCGAATCTATTGCCGACCAACTCGGGGTAGCCGTAGAAAACGCCCGCCTCTACGAGCAAGCCGAACGAGCCGCCGTAGCCGCCGAGCGCAGCCGGTTGGCCCGCGACCTGCACGACGCCGTCACCCAGACGCTCTTTTCGGCCAGCCTGATCGCCGAGGTGCTCCCGCGTATCTGGGAGCGCAACCCAGAGGAGGGACGCCGACGTCTGGAGGAACTGCGCCAGTTGACCCGGGGCGCGCTGGCCGAGATGCGCACGCTGCTGCTGGAACTGCGCCCGTCGGCGTTGGTTGATGCGGCCTTGAGCGATCTGCTGCGTCAACTGGCCGAGTCCATCACCGGGCGGGCGCGAGTGCCGGTCAACGTGGAGGTGGAAGGCCAGTGCACTCTGCCGCCCGAGGTGAAAGTCGCCCTATACCGCGTCGCACAGGAGGCTCTGAACAACGTGGCCAAGCACGCTGGGGCCAGCCAGGCCACTGTGAGTCTTCAACGTCAACCTGGGCAGGTGAGGTTACGCATCAGCGACGACGGGTGCGGCTTTGATCCGGAGGGTGTCCCACCGGAGAGCCTGGGGCTGGGCATAATGCGCGAGCGGGCCAAGGCCATCGGTGCCGCGCTCGATGTTGACAGTGAGATTGGCCACGGCACGCAGGTCGTGGTAGTTTGGAAAGATAGAGGAGGAGAGGAGCAACTATGACCGAGACAAACCCTATTCGCGTAATGCTGGTGGACGACCACGCCGTAGTGCGCAGCGGACTGGGGGCTTTCCTGCTGGCCTTCGATGACCTGGAACTGGTCGGTGAGGCGGGCGGCGGTGAGGAGGCGGTGCGCCTGTGCGAGCAACTCCGGCCCGACGTGGTGTTGATGGACCTGGTGATGCCGGGGATGGACGGCGCGGCCGCCACCCGCGCCATCCGCGAGCGCTGGCCGCAGATACAGGTCATAGCCCTGACCAGTTTCAAGGAGAAGGAACTGGTACAGGGAGCGCTGGAGGCCGGCGCCATCGGCTACCTGCTCAAGAACGTCACCGCCGATGAACTGGCCGACGCCATCCGTGCCGCCCACGCCGGACGGCCCACGCTGGCCCCGGAGGCGGCCCAGGCCCTGATCCAGGCCACCAGAGAGCCGCCCGCGCCGGGCTTCGATCTGACCGGGCGGGAGCGGGAGGTGCTGGCCCTGATGGTCAAGGGACTGAGCAACCCCGAGATCGCCGATTGGCTGATCGTCAGCCCCTCCACCGTCAAGTTCCACGTCAGCAACGTCCTCTCCAAACTGGGCGTCACCGGCCGCACCGAGGCGGTAGCGCTGGCCGTGCAACACAACCTTTCGACGGGGCTTTGACGGTGAGCCATCGGCCCGAGACTTCGCCGAGCTCAGTAGAGACGATCAGGCCGATGGCTCCGCTGAACCGCTCTAGATTGCTCCCCTCAACCAAGTTCCCACCTGCTGCAAAAAAGTTTCAAAATCCCCCAGATTTGTCCGGGCTATTGTGAGAACGCGCTGGGGGTCTATCGTCCAGTAGCGGTGGACCAGCAGATTGCGAAATCGGGACATCTGGATCAGGCGGAATGCCAGCTCCTGGGGTATAATTCCCATGTCGGCCAGATACTCAAAACACTCGGCATAGCTCTCTGGCGCTCTGCGGGCCAGCTTTGCCAGCAGATGATTGCAGATGGCAGCCGTTGCCTCAATGGAGATGAGCAGAAGGTGCAACACGGTATAGAGGTTACGCTCGTCTGCCAGGAACTCTTCATCTGGTAGGGAAGCATAGCGGCTGATTCTGTCTACCTGCTCCCGTATTTCCCTTGCCCTCTCTCGGAGTAGAGGGAGGTTCACTTCAACCATCAGCTCATCACCTCGAAAAGATACTCACGGGTGTAGTAAAAAAACTGCATATAGTCCCATCCCACCCGTTCGATATAATCAGCAAGGAAATCTTCATCCTGGGCAAGAAGGAGTTCCCCTTTAAGCGCGCTGTGTCGGAAGCCCAAAGGGGCTCGGTTGAGGACGTGCACATCCACAGGCACATGGATAGCCAAGGTCAGACGGGCCGAGAGGCCCATTTCGTAATCGAAAGCGTCGGTTTGTTGGAAGAAGTCGGGATCCAGGTAAACTGCCACATCCACATCGTGATAGGGAATCCCCTCCACGAAGGAGCCGTGGAGGTAAGCAAATAGAACTTCACTCCGCTCCCGAAGCAATGCTGTCAGTTCCTGGCGAATATCCATGGTCGTCCTTTCGTAGATTCTATCTCTGCCCCAATAAAGCCAAGAGCTATTCTACTGTAAGCGGCGGGGACTGTCAAATTCAACAGCGGAATCTGAGCTCGAAAGCGCGTCGCGCTGAGAACAGCCTCCGCTCCGGCTCCCGTTTCAGATACCTGGTCACCTGACCAGGTAAAGGACTACCCGCCTGACCAGGCTCGAAACTCCCCGGTTGGCCGATGCGCCGGGGAGTTTTCTGTGTTACACTGGGTGCGCAAGATCGAGCGGAAAACCGCTCAATCAAAACAAACGAATCGGGGGTGGTATAGAAGAGACAGATTGAGACCCAGGAAGTGCTGATCAACGTGCTGGGCAGCGTGCTGGCTCCGCTGCTCGGCCAGGGGCAAAGTGAGCCAGAAGTATACTCAACAGAAAGAAAGGAGTGCTAAAATGAACACGAAATCTAAACTCGTTCCTGTCATCCTCGGGGCCCTGGTGACTCTGGTCTTGGGGCCTATTGCCTTCGTGGTCCTGTCTCACTGCCATGTCAACGACCCTGTGCTGTCGGCTGTGCTGGCTGTGCTGGCTGCGCTTCTCTGCTCCCTGAGCGGAGGATACCTGGCAACTCGCCTGGCGCAGGTTCGGCAACTGACCACCGGCGCGCTTAGCGGGCTGGTAGCTGGACTGGTTATTCTGTTGGTTGCGGCCATAGCTAGCAGGCTGGCGCCGAACACCACCCTGGGCGTCGTTTTGCTCATGCTCGTCTGGACCGGGGGCGGGGCACTGGGCGGGTGGCTGACGCGGGTTAGGCTTTCGCTGGAACTCGCCTGAACCACGAGACAACGAAGGCAGAGACAGAAATGCCGCAAACTTGAACTAGAGAGACTGGTCACCTGACCAGGTAGAAGACTACCCACCTGACCAGGCTCGAAACTCCCCGGTTGGCCGATGCGCCGGGGGGTTTTCTGTGCTACACTGGGGATAGAAACTGGAGAGTAGATGAGTAAGGAGCAGATGAGGAAATGAGTGTAAGGCACATGCGCGTTCTATTGGCTGACGATCAATCCAAGGTGCGTTCGGCACTGCGGCTGCTGTTGGAGCAGCAGCCGGGCATCCAGGTCCTGGGTGAGGCCGTTGATACCACGGGATTGTTGGACTGGGTGACGGTGACTTGCCCTGACGTAGTGCTGCTCGACTGGGAGTTACCCGGCCTTGGAGTAGATAGATTGTTGCCCACCCTGCGCGACCTTTGCCCGCGTCTGAAAGTGATCGCCCTCAGCGGGCGGCAGGAGGCGCGGCAGGCAGCGCTGGATGCCGGGGTTGACGCTTTCGTCAGCAAGGGAGACCCGCCGGAGCGATTGCTGGCGGCGGTGAACGATTGTTGTCAACAGTCCTTTGGCTGCGGCCCTCAGCGTGATTCCCTTCTCTGCGCCGGTAGCGATGCTGATGCGCATGACCAGCACAACCGTGCCGATCTGGCAGATCGGAGCAAGCCTGATTCTCCTGCTGATCACAGGGATCGGTATGATCTGGCTGATGGCACGCCTATTCCGCGTGCAAACTCTGCTGAGTGGCGAATCGCTCTCGGTCCGTCGGATGTGGTCGGCGCTGAAGGATTGAAGGTTGGGTCGGCGGCGGGGGTTGACAATACGCACATGAAGCGGTATCATCCTTCCTGACAAAAAAAGGAGGACAAAGCGGAAGACGCTCCTGGGCATCAAGCAACGGGCAGAGGCGGCAGCCCAGCAGCTCCGCAATCAACCGATATGAGCAAATCATTCACATTCACAGGTCGCATCCGCAGTTTTAAGTACGCCATCATTGGCATACTCACCATGTTGAAGTCCCAGCACAATGCCTGGGTTCACGCAGTCGCCACAGTCGTTGTTTGTGGCCT
>DFBV01000253.1:9611-14089 GCA_002366755.1 Anaerolineales bacterium UBA3071 | reverse complement strand
GTGTACTTGGTCAGCACGGCCAGCGCGGTACACAACCCCAGGCCCAACAGGGTCAGTCCGCTAGGCGGTTCTAATATCACTCGGGCCCCGAAATAGAGCGCCCAACCGCCCAGAGCGCTGACCAGCACATCGTTCGTGATGACGCTGCTGATGAACAGGAACTGGGGGGCAAAAGCATGAAGCGCCAGGGCCCCCAGAGCCAAAACGGGATCGTCCGGCCAGAGGAACCGCACCAGCAGGTAGGTAGCGACACAGCCCAGCGTGCCCATCAGCGTGGACATGAGCCGGGCCAGATGGGCCGCCAGCACGGTGCCCCGCCAGGGAAACCGCTCCACCTGCGGGTCGTGGATGGCAAAGTTGACACCGCCCTCGCCGGTGCCGCGGTTGGCGTAGGGATTGACCACCGGCACAAGGTTGTCGCTGGTGTCCACGGCCATGACTGGCAGCGCGGCCAGGACGTAGTAGAGGGGCGGTTGCGTGGCCTCGTCGTACTGATACTCTTCCGTTAGTCGCTGTCCGGGCGGCGGCAGTGCCCGATTGCGGGCCACGTATTCCGCGAACTTGTAGTGCGCCCATTCGTCGTGCGCCTCCCAGAGGGGCACGACGACACTGTAGAGCACGCTCAGCGCCAGGTGGACTAGCAGGATGACGACGGCCCACCGGTGGTATCCGTCCTTCGGGCCCATCAGATGCTCTCAGTTCGCAGCCCCGGCGATGTGGTGTAGCTTCCGCGTCGATCGAACCGTTCCCTGATCATAGCTTGGCATTATAGCACACCCACCAAGGCCCAGCAAACCTGTGTCATTCCCCCGCTTTTCCACTGACCTGTCTTCGCCAAAGCCAGACCACCCCAGCCAGCAGCGCCAAAGCTGTCACACCGCTGATGACCGCCCCCAGCCGATAGCTCAGCGGCGCGTAGACGAAGCGCAACCGGGCCGTCCCCGGTTCCACGGCTGCGGCGCGAAAAGCGTAGTTCACCCGCTGCACCGTCCCCGGGCCCTCGCCTTCTTCCATGACCCGCCAGCCGGGGTAGAAGACCTCGCTCAGCACCAGAACCCCCGGCGCGCTGGCCTCGACTTCGACCACGATCTCGTTGGGGCCGTAGGCCACGATCTCCGCTGCTTCCGGCCCCGCTGCCGGAGCAAGCAGCGGGGCCTCTCCCTCCACCACGACTTCCGTCGCCGGATCGAAACCGGGCGCATGCACCGCAGCCCAGGCCGCCTCGTGATCGGGCACGCCGACCGCTTGATGCACGAGGAAGGCCCGCGGCAGCACACTGCGGTTCCGGTAGACGTTAAGTTCCGGATCGCCATCAAAGGCCAGCTCGAACTTGTCCCAGTCTAACGCCACGTCCTTCCGGGCGATCACATAGCGAGCATTGAGGAGATCATACAGCGGCGAAGAGCGGCTGCCCATACCTTCCCAATAGCGCTCGTAGTCGGCCAGCACCAGTGGATTGACCACACCCCACACGTCGTCCAGACCGTGCAGCATCGCCACATCCGGTTGCCAGAGCTGGTCAATCCCTGTGCGGGCGTCAATGCGGAAGCGGTCGCCATCGTTGCGCAGGAAGCTTACAATCTCTGGATGCTCGAAAGCGCCAGTGGGGTCGGTCGCCCCCAGGTCGTTGTAGGCCCCTGTGCTGGCCAGATCAAGGAAGATCAGCACTACCGCCAGCAGGCCGAGGATGCGCGGACCCGCCCAGCCATAGCGCCGTGCCGCCAGCAGCGCCAGGCTGGCCAGCAGCAGCGCAGCGAAGATGGCCACAGCGATGGTAGCCACGGAGATGCGTGAGAATACCTCAGGGGTCCTGTCCTGCCCCGTGATCAGGGCGAAGTAGGCCAGTGGCAGACCCACGGCACACGTCGCGCCGGCCGCCCACGCCGTCAGCCGGAAGACCCTCCGGAAAGCCGCTCCCTCATCGCCGCGAGAGCGCAGCAGTGCATCAAGCCCCAGTGCCGCCAGCGCTGCCAGCCCAAAATCCATAACCAGCACCAGGCGCGCTGGAGCGCGGAATTGGCCGAAGCCAGGCACTAGCCTCGTCAACCAGCCATGGGGCAGGCTGTAGATGCCCAGAGCGATGAGGAACGTGATCACCGCCAAACCCAACAGCGCCCACACGCGGCGGGGGCGGCCCCGCATCATCGCCAGCAGTGCCAAGATCAACGGCAGCACGCCCAGATAGCCCACCTCGACCCGCGGCCACAGCCCCCAATGGAACTGCGGCCCCCTCCCGAAGAAGCCAGGGATGAGCAGCCCAATCCACTGGGCGGGCGAGAGAGAATAGCCCACCGTCTGCTGGTAGTCCCATCCGGCGCGGGCGCTGTGGCGGGTGAGTTCGAGGGCGGGGAGCAACACGACCGCAGACAGGAGGACGGCAACGAGGCAACAGGTGAACAAGTAGACGAGACGACGAGGCAACAAGGAAACGATGGAACTTGTGGCTTGCCCACTGGCTCCTCGCCTTAATGCCAGATAGGTCTCCAGCACCGTGTAGAGTCCTAACGCCAAGGCGATGAAAAGCGTCACCTGCGCATGACCTGCCAGGGTAGCCACAGCCAGCAATACACCGGCAACCACTGCCCACCTGATCTCCAATCTCTGCTCTCCAACACCCCGCAGGTAAGCCCAGAAGACCCAAGGCAGCCAGCTCGCCACGGCGATGAGATTCAAATTGCCGAAGTGAGTCAGGAAGCCATCAGAGAACATGAAGGCCAGCGCCCCGGCCAGGGACGCCCAGCGACTCAACTGCGCCTCCCCCTCGCGCCAGCGGTTCAACCGCAGTAGCAGATACATCCCCGTTCCCGCCCACCAAAAGTGGAAGATGCTCAACCATTCCATCGTGAGGTAGGTCAGCGGACGAGCCAAGAAGAAAGCCAGCACATTAACGGGGTAGAACAGACCGGCCTGAATGTCGCCGATGAACGGAGCGCCGCCATAGAGATGGGGATTCCAGAGCGGGATGATACCCTGGCGGAAGCTCTCCGCAGTGAAGCGGTAGGTGGGATAGAGGAACGAAGCCAGGTCTCCGCCGTCGGCAGGCATCCACGACCCACCCCAGATGATGCGCCAGAAGAAGCCCAGGGCGGCCAACGCCAGTACGCCAAGACTGGCCACGTCCCGGTGATACGGCCCCGACCAGCGCCCGCGGCGATGCCCCTGCCAGATGACGAGGTAGCCTATCAGCCAGAGTGAGATAATGAAGAGCGAGAGCATGCGGTGCTGTCCCTTCGTTAGCACGGTAGATTGGTCCAGAGCCCAACTTACCCAATCTACCAATCTACCAGTTTCCCAGTATACCGCCCACCACTTGCAGCGCGCTGTGGCCTGTGGTATCATATCAGCCGTGGACGACGAGCGACACACGAGATACGCGGAGGATAATGATGAAAATCGTCAGCGTTGAAGAAATGCGCCGCATCGAGCAAGCCGCCGACGCTGGCGGCTGGTCGTATGACACGATGATGGAACACGCTGGCCAAGCCGTGGCAACTGCCATACGAAAGCGCGTCAGCGACCTCCGTAAACGACTGACGCTGGTGCTGGTCGGTCCCGGCAATAACGGCGGTGACGGTCTGGTGGCTGCCCGCTACCTGCACGATGAGGGCTGCCCTGTCGCTGTGTACTGCTGGAAGCGCCGCAAGATCACGAAGGAGAGCACGAAAGGGAGCACGAAAAGTGGGGAGGATCAAAACTACCGCCTGGTGCAGGAGCGGGGCATCCGCACTCTCCATGCCGCCGATGACGCCGACCTGAGCGAACTGCGCCGCCTGCTGCGCGAGGCCGACGTCATCGTGGACGCGTTCCTGGGAACAGGCGTTGCACGCCCCATCGGGGGACAGCTCAAAGACATTCTGGACGTTGCTAAACACGAACTTAGGGAGAAGAGGGAAGCAAGGGAAACAGCGGAAATGAGGGAAGGCGGCCGTCTATTCCCCTCCTTTCCTTCCTTTCCTTCCTTTCCCTCTTTTCCGTTTGTAGTCGCTGTAGATTGTCCCTCCGGCCTCAACTGCGACACCGGTGCCATTGACCCCGCCGCGCTCCCTGCCAACCTGACCGTCACCTTCGCCGAACCCAAGCGAGGCCATTGCCTGTTTCCCGGCGCGGCCGCTTGCGGCGAACTGACAGTGGCGGACATCGGCACCGATCCTGCGCTGGCCACTGACATCTCCCTGGAACTGGCAACGCCGCAGATGATCGCCCGTCTGCTCCCGGCCCGCCCGCCTGATGCCCACAAAGGCACCTTCGGCAAGGCGCTCCTGGTCGTCGGTTCGGTGAACTACACCGGCGCCGCCTACCTGGCCGGCGGTGCCGCTACCCGTGTCGGGGCCGGTCTGGTAACCATGGCCGTGGCCGAGAGCCTCTACCGCGTCCTGGCGGTGGCTTTACACGAGCCCACCTGGTTGCTGCTCCCCGAAGAGACCGGCGTGATCGCTCCTGACGCCATCAAGCTGGTGCGAGAAAAGGCGGCCGGCTAC
>DFBV01000253.1:0-9571 GCA_002366755.1 Anaerolineales bacterium UBA3071 | reverse complement strand
CCGCTGGTCATTGATGCCGACGGCTTGAACATCCTGGCCCAGGCACCTGATTGGCCTCAACGTGTGCCGCCGAACAGCGTGCTCACACCTCACCCTGGCGAAATGGCCCGCCTGTGCCGCTGCAAGACCAGCGAGGTCAGCGCTGATCGCTGGGGCCTGACGCAAGCCAAGGCCGCCGAGTGGGACCAGGTGGTGCTGCTAAAAGGAGCGTACACCGTCGTCGCCGCGCCGGACGGCCGCACCGTCGTCCTGCCCTTCGCCAACCCTGGCCTCGCCAGCGGTGGCACCGGCGACGTGCTGGCGGGCACCATCGTTGGCCTGCTGGCGCAGGGGTTGGCCCCCTTCGACGCCGCCGTGGTCGGCGGCTACCTGCATGGTCTAGCAGGAGAGATCGTCCGAAAGGAACTGGGGGATGCAGGTATGGTCGCCGGCGACCTGTTGCCCAGGCTGCCGATGGCCATCCAAGCTATCGCCAACTAGCAAATCTGCGAATCAGCAGATCTAGGCCTCTGCTTCCCCTCCCTCCAGTTTGCCCAACAGATCCTCTCGCTTCTTGGCCGCGGCCTCTTTCCCTTCCTCAATGGCCTGTCCGAGCTTGGCCTTCTGCTCTTCCAGGATAATGCGTCCCCGCTCTTGCAGTTCCTCGGCACGCTGCCGGGCTTCAGCCGACAGCTCGGTCACCCGCTCCTTCAATTCGATCCCGCTCTCCTCAAGCCGCTGGCGGGTCTCCTCACCCGACTGCGGGGCCAGGAGCAGCGCTGCCACCCCGCCCACAATAGCGCCGATGAGGAAACCTGCGAAGAACTCTCCTCCGCCTCCACGTTCGCTCATGCTTCACCTCCATGATATGTTGGTAGTATGCTGGTACACTGGACAATCGATATCCGCTGGACTGTCCGTCTCAGGCCCTGTCGCCATCCCGACCGCCTGAACGGAAACCGGCCAGCGTCTTGGCTGCCTGACGCAGGCCGGAGACGTAACCAGCGACGTTCACCACGGGAGACACCAGGTGTTCACTAAGGAACGTGGTTGTCCCCTTCACCGTGCCCACAGTCTCCTGAGTCGCCTCCAGCATCGGCTTGACCTCCTCGCGCAGCATCTTGACCAGCCCGTACACCTGGACGGTCAGTATCGCCAGCAGGATACCGACGATGATCGACTCTATCGCCAGGACAATGATCGCTACATCACGCACAGCAGCCATGTTGCACCTCGATTGCGTCTCGCTTGATCCATTCTATCACACTTTCAGCCGATTGGCAATGAGCAGGGCCATCCAGGAGAACAGGCTCCCCTCCACCATGTGCACCTGCCCCACCACCAGCCACTCAAGATGCGTCAATTGTCCCACGCCTTGGCCCGCAGCGAAGCCTGCTACCGCTGCCAGGGCGAAAACCCCCAGGTCGCGCAGCGTCCGCCCCTGCCACAGGTGAAACAGTGCAGCGTAGATCAGAGCAATCACCAGGCTCAGAAGCAACGCGGGTGATAACAGTAAGTCAAGCATGTTGGTGTCCTATTGGGATTTGGCTTTTGGTATTCGTTGTTCGATTGTCCCGCCGCCGAGACAGGCTTCGCCGTCGTAGAACACAACCGCCTGGCCCGGAGTGATGTCCCTCAGCAACTGCTCGAAGATCACCCGCACCCGGCCGCACCCCAGCGGCGAGACCGTGGCTGGTGCATCCTGCGCCCGGTAGCGAATCTTGGCCGTCACCGGAAGCGGTGTTGAAGGCCACTCGCTGGAGACGAACGAGACCTCGCCAGCCGTCAGCTCGCGCCGCCCCAGCACCGACTCCGGCCCTACCACCAGAGCGTTGCGGCCGGCGTCCATCTCCAGCACGTACAGTGGCTCTGCGGAGGCGATGCCCAGCCCCTTCCGCTGCCCGATGGTGTAGAAAGCCAACCCCTGGTGCATGCCCAGCCGTTGCCCTGCCTGGTCGAGTATCGGCCCTGGGCAAACCGCCTGCGGAGCATGGCGTCGCAGGAAACGACGATAGTCATCTCCACCCACGAAGCAGAGATCCTGGCTCTCCGCCCGCTCCGCCACAGGTAGCATACAGGCTCGCGCCATCTCCCGCACCTGCGCTTTGGTGAACTCGCCCAAGGGGAAACACACGTGCGCCAGCGCCTCCTGTCCTAGCATATACAGCACGTACGATTGATCCTTCGACGCATCCACGCCGCGCAACAGGCGGTAGCGCTCGCATCCATCGCCTGGCGGCAGCACGCGGGCGTAATGCCCCGTCACCAGCAAGTCGGCTCCCAGGCCCCGCGCATGGCGCAGTAGGTAGCCGAAGCGGATATGCCGGTTACAAGCCAGGCAGGGATTCGGTGTGCGGCCAGCGGCGTAGGCGGCGACAAACGGCTCCACAACGTGCGTCTTGAAAGTCTCCTCGACGTTGAGCAAGAAGAAGGGGATACCCAGCAACGTAGCAACGCCTCGTGCGCTCTCCACCGCGTCAGGGGTGCAGCAAAAATTGTGGCTGCACCCTTCCTGGTGTGGCTCTGCCCAAAGGCGCATCATCACGCCGATAACCTCATGGCCTTGCTCGACCAACAGAGCCGCGGCTGTGGAGCTGTCCACGCCACCACTCATGGCCACCACGACCCGTCTCCTACCAGAACCCAAAGATCTTCCTCCCCGCAGCGATGGCGGCCAGATTCCAGTCATGGGCCAACACAAAACCGCCGCAGCCTGCTCTCGGGCCGGGCGGATGCAAGGCAAGATCACGCACTGGGGATCCCATTAGCGCGAACCCTCCAGTTCGTGGATCAAAGATTGTCTCCTTGCCAGGGCTGCATTCCGGGCAGACAGCAAGACAGTAGACCGCTTCTGTCACAGTATAGCACCAAGATGCGGGATAGTCAAGAGGGCAAGAACCGCACAAAGACCTGATTGCCCAGCAGCCGCCCCCGCTTGCTTATCCTGATCCGATCCGGCAACCGTTCCAGGAGACCTGCTGCCCCGAGTGCCGCAATCTCCCCACCGTACATATGCAGCAGTGAGTGCCCGAAGCGACGCTCGAAGGCATCGTAGGACACGCCCTCCTGCACCAACCGCAGGCCAAGCATCATCGACTCTGCCATGACCAGCGGTTCATCGATCTTCTCGCTGCCAGCGAGGGGATTGGACCTTCTCCAGTCGCTCGATGTACTCGGCAGGTACGCGCACGTTCCACCATCGCCGCCCGTCGAGGCTGGAATGCGCCCCCGCACCGAAACCCAGATACGACCCATTATGCCAGTAGGTCAGATTGTGACGACAAGAAAACCCTGGAGATACTCCCGCGCCCCCAGGCTCATCAACCTCGTTCCTCGCCCAATTGGAGATCTCGTAGTGAACATAGCCCGCGCCGGCCAACTCGTCGCTGGCTATCAGGTAGAAATCAGCTGCCAGATCGTCGTCGGGCGGGGGGACGTGGCCTTCGGCCACCTCGCGGGCCAGTGGTGTGCCTTCCTCGATGCTCAAAGCATAGAGGGAGAGGTGCTCGGGGGCAAGAGCGATGGCGCGGCAAAGGGTGCGCCGCCAGGTTCCTCTCCGCTGTCCCGGCAGACCGAAGATGAGATCGAGGTTGATGTTAGCAAAGCCAACCGCACGGGCAGCGCGAAAGGCTGCCTCCGCCCCCTCAACCGTGTGGACGCGCCCCAGAAGGCGCAACTCGTCATCCTCGAAGCTCTGTACGCCCAGGCTGAGGCGGTTGACGCCCAGACACCGCAAGTCGGCGAAGCGTTGCCGGTCTACCGTGCCCGGGTTGGCCTCGCAGGTAATTTCGGCATCGGGGTGCACAGCGAAGGCCTGGCGGCAAGCGACCAGGATATCATCCAAGAGATCAGGGGACAACAGCGTCGGCGTGCCGCCGCCCAAATAAACGGTCTCCACCGGTGGATGATGCCAGCGCTGGCCAGCGATAGCAATCTCTGCTACCAGCGCACGGACGTAGGGAATGAAGAGATGATCCAACCCAGCGTAGGAGTTGAAGTCGCAGTAGGCGCACTTGCGTTGGCAGAACGGAATGTGGATGTATAGACTCAGAGTATCGAGGCTCAAAGCGCTCCCTTGTTTGCAAAGCGGAAGCCATGGCCGCGCACGGTGACCACGTACTGATGCTCGGAGTCTAGCTCCGCCAACCGTTCCCGAAGGCGGCGCACCAGAGCATCTATGGCCTGTTCCGACACCCCCTCTTCCAACACCTCAGACCAAACGGTGCGCACGACTACCTCACGGTTGACGATGCTGCCATCACCTTCAACCAAGAGCTTGAGCAGGCGGTACTGGGCTGGGGAGAGGGGAGGCTCCAGCAGGCGGCCTTCCATGTACACTTGACGTGTGGCTTCATCCAGCCGCAACCCCGCCTCCTCTGCCTCAGGGAAGGTCAGGGGAGCTGTGGCACCAGCGTCCACGAAAGCCAGCTTGAAGCGCAAGGCGATCTGGATCTCGTCGCCATCTTCCAGCACCTGCGGCGCCGTCAACTCGCGGCCATTGACATGCGTGCCATTCTTGCTGCCCAGGTCCTCCACGGAGTAGCGGCCATCCACCCACGAGATGCGGGCATGGTAACGAGAGACGTGGCGATCGCGAAGAATGACGTCACAGTCCTCGCCACGGCCGATCGTGAGCGCTCCCTGTTGATCCAACGGCCATCGTTGCCCCATTCCCGCACCCTGCTGCAAGATGAGCATCGCGCTCTCACGAACATCAGCCATTACACTTTGCCTCCACTTGACAAGACGTCAGACATAGGCCATAATTGCGTCCGATGAACACACCGCTGCCCAGCGGAACCGTGCTGCGGTCCCGCTACAAGATCGTCGAATTGATAGGCCAGGGGGGCATGGGCGCTGTCTACCACGCCGAGGATCTGCGACTCAAGGGACGCCAATGCGCCCTGAAGGAGATCCGGCCTGAGTTGGGAGGCATCCCCGAGGTGCTGGCCCAGACGCGCGAGCAGTTCTATCGCGAGGCCAGCGTCTTGGCGCGCCTCGATCACCCCACACTCCCCAAAGTCTCCGACTACTTCTCCCACGAAGGCCGAGAATACCTGGTGATGGATTACGTGCCCGGCCCCAATCTCAGGGTGATCCTGAACAACGCACGGCGGCAGGGCAGGTTTCTCACCGAGGAAACGGTGCTCGGATGGGCACGGCAGCTTTGCGATGCGCTGCAATACCTACACAGCCAGAAACCGCCGGTGCTGCACCGCGATATCAAACCATCCAACATCAAGCTGACCCCTCGCGGCCAACTCAAGCTGGTGGACTTCGGGTTGGTCAAGCTGCTGCTGCCCGACGACAGTCGTACCGTCACGGTCGTGCAAGGCCGGGGCACCGTGCAGTACACGCCATTGGAGCAATACGGCGGCGACACCGGGCACACGGATGTGCGTGCCGATATCTACTCGTTGGGAGCGACACTCTATCACCTGCTGACCGGCAAGCCACCCGCCGATGCCAAGGAACGTTTCCTCAGACCAGGGAGTCTCACACCGCCACGAAGCATTAACCCTGACATCTCGCCCCAGACGGAGCGAGCCCTGCTGCAAGCCATGGCCATGCACCCGGACCAACGTCCGGCCTCCGCCGCCGAGTGGCAAGCCATGTTGTTCAGCACACCGCCCACGGCCCAAACCGTCGGCGTCAACGTGGCTACTCGAGCCGAGTGGGCGCAGGCAGCGCAGGTCAACCGCTGGCTGATCGCGGCAACGCTCAGCCTAGCCACGCTGGCCCTGCTGGTCACCCTCTTCGCTCCGCCACTGCCCAGCGAACCCTCTCAGCCGACCGAAGGCAGCACACCGGCTGCACTCACGACCCGGACGCCGGCGGCCTCGCCCTGAATCATCTACGGTTCTCGGCGGCACGAACGGCCTGCCAGCCACGGACCAGCAGAGGCAGCGATCCGCCGACGAAGGCGACGATAGCCGCACCCCACGGCCCCATCCCCCGTTGTAGCCAACTTGCGCCGGGCAGCCAGCCCAGGCCGTACAGCACGTAGGTCGCCAGTCCGCCAATCAATCCCCACAACGCCGAAGCCAGCAACCTGATGGGCGAATGTCCCGTGCTCATGGCCAGCCACCAACCAATGGCCCCCGCACCGGCCGCGGCCAGCAATCCCAGCACGAAGGCCAGACCGTTTACACGCGGCGGAGGCGGCGGAGGCGACAGAGCGGGAGTGGGCGTGGGTGTAGGAACAGGTGTGGCCGTCATTGTAGGTGTGGCACTTGCTGTGGCTGTCGGCGTAGGCGTCGGCGTAGGCGTAGGCGTAGGCGTAGGCGTGTACGTGGGCGTGGGCGTCTCGGTGGGCACTACCGTGGCAATGGTCGCCGGCTCGTCGCCCTGGATGCTCACAACCAACATCGTGGACTGCTGCGCTGGCAGGCTGCTGGCCGTGACCCACAACTCCCCCGTGCGCTCCAGGGTCACGCTGATCTCGGCGATGCCATCAACCGTCGTCTTTCTCTGGCGAGGCAACTCCAACGCATCGGCCGGATAGAACAGCTTGAACTCCACTGGCGTGCCATCGGGCACATAGTGGCCATTGCGGTCGAGAATGACGCTGGTTCGCAGGCTCAATGTGTCCCCCACCTCCACGCCGATCGTTTCCACAGGCTCTTCCTCGGCCGTCATGTCTGCCAGCATGATCTGGATGATCCGCGCCGGGTCCGGTTCGGTGCGCTCGATGAGGTTGTAGTTGATTCCCGCCACACTGACCGGCAGCGCCCCCGTGGGGGTGAACTCCCGGAATAGTGCCCGCACCGAAGCCTCTAGAAATGGCTGCGTCTTGGCGTAGATGCCGTAGTAGGCCGTCAGCTTGCTGACCTCAGTGGTGTCCAGGAAGTAGGGCGCATTGTAGGCCAGGGCAATCAGGTTCTTGCCTCGCAGGCTGTCGGAACGCAGCCGCAGGAACTCCTTTACAGCGTTGGAGTCAGGGTGATCTTCCAAGTTCAGGTCCAACATGGCGAAGATGATCCACTCGGCGTCTTGGATCAGAGCTTCAGTCTCCAGCACTGTGGCTTCATCAATTTCGTCCCGCAAGAACGCCTTGAGCTGACCGAAGGTGAGACTGTTCACCCTCTCCGGATCCACCTGACCGCTCGCCTCCGGGCCATAAAGACGCAGCATGATCTCCTCCAGGGCCGTCGGCGATATCCAGGGAAACTCAGGACAATCAGCACACTCGCGCTCCTGGCGAGCGTCGGTGAAGATCAAGGTGTTTTCGTCAGCGAGAGGCGCACTGGGCAGTCGGTCGGCCAGCTCCTCGAGCCCCGGATAGATAATGGTGACCGCCTCGCGTGCTACCTGGGCGACGGCGATCTGGCCCTGGTTCATTGCCTCGCTCAGAGCATCCACTGAGACCCGGTTGCTCAGCCAGTCCAGTTGGGGGTAGAGGCGAAGCTTGAGGGCCAGGATGCGGGCAACCGCCGCATCCACCCGCTGCTGGAAGTCAGGGTCGCTCTCGTACTTCTCGCGGAAGAACTGGATGGTCTCCTGCATGTTCGTCAGTTGCTCAGCCCAGTCGCCGGTGAGAGAGAACTGCGAAAGGAGCAGCACGTCGTTCCCTGCCAGAAACGCATCCTGAGCGATCTGCCGGTGCGGGAACTTCTGCAGTTGCGGGTCATAATGACGGCGTACTGCGGGCACGCCCAGGGAATCGGTGACCAGTACGCCACCCTGTTCGCGCCAGGCGGCAAATTCAGGCAGGGCCATGAGGTCCTGCAACTGGGGGGCCAGGCTGATGGGCGGGGTGAGCTGGCGGATATTGCCCTGAAAGCCCCGATAGCGAATGTGAGAAGACATCAGCGCCGCAGTGCTACCAGACCAATCGCCGACCTCCGCACCACGAACCACCGCGGCGAAAGGGGCCAGCTCAACGGAGCGCAACTCCTGCAGCGACTTCTGCACCGTGGCCACCTCCTCGTCCGGACGGCGGTCGCTGCCCCCCTGGCCGGGGAAGTGCTTGGCCACCGTCGCCACGCGGCCGTTGCTGCCCTCATGTACCCCTCGAATGTACGCCTGGCCGAGCGCCCCCACCCAGTAGGGATCTCCCCCAAAGGTTCGAGTACCCAGATCCCCCTTGCCGCCGGGCCGTGGGTTGTCGAGCACGTCCAACGATGGGCCCAGGAGGAAATTGACCCCCACCGCTGCCAGCTCTCGGCCCACGATCTCTCCGACAGCCTGTGCGTTGGCCGGATTCCAGGTCGCACCGATAGCCATGTTGTTAGGCAAAGGGGTGAAACCGTTGAAGAGGCAGCTATAGGGGTAGCCATCCCCCTCTTGGACAATGGCCACAAACAGCGGGATGGGAAGGCTCTCGGAAGAGTGCGTGGGGGTGACAATCGCAGCCGCCTCAGCCTCGGCTCGAACGGAGGGCGCCAACGGGGCAATCAACGGCTGACTGAAGGTCAGGGTTTGCATGTCGTCCGTGAGCTGCGCTACCTGGGCTGGGGTATCGCCCTCGTTGCGGAAATTGCCATTGGAAGCCAGCAGGACCACACCCCCCACGCGGTAGTCGCGAATGAACTGGGCGATGTCGGAGTTCGGCCCGACGTCCGTGCCCACGAAGGAAACGAAGAAGATCTGTCCGACCTTGTCGACAGTGGGCATCTGGGCCATCAACTGCTCAACTGCCCCCCTAGGCTCCTGCGCGGCGGCAGGCCGCGATGCACACAGCCCGCCAAGTGCCAAGACCATCGTCAAGAACCATCTGGAAATTTCAACCGTTCGCTTCCTCACGCCACACATCCTCTCAACACAAGTATACCCATTTCTGCAACAGACGTCAATTCCCCGTTCCCATCCTCCACTTATCATTTCCACGTGGCGAATTGCCCGCACTACGGAAGTGATGTATAATCCTGATCGGTAAAGAAAAAGAACATGAAGCAGGGCGCGATCGCAGTGGGAGTCGTCACCCTCGACCCCGATCACTTCGTGGCCACAATGGGCAGAACGTGGGCGGCACTGAAGGAGGATGTCCCCCTGCTGCGCTGGCTGGGGGTGTTGGTCATCTGCGCTGGGGTGTATCTGGTAGGACGCAGCTAGGCCCGGCATCTGCAGAAGGCCGCCCGGCGTTACCATAGGCGGAAAGAGACACATGCGAGCTTTGATCACCGGCGGGGCCGGCTTCATAGGCAGCCATTTAGCGGAGGCGTTACTGGCCGAAGACGAGGCAGTGACGATTGTTGACGACCTTTCCACAGGCAGCCTCGCCAACATCGAACACCTGGCAGACAATCCCAACTTCCGCTACACCATCGCCAGTATCACCAACGAAGCGATGATGGATGGCTTGGTGGCCGAATGTGACATCATCTACCATCTGGCGGCAGCGGTAGGGGTTGCGCTGGTCATCCGCGAACCGCTGCGCACCCTGCAAACCAACGTGCTGGGCACCGAGATCGTGCTGCGGTGCGCAGGCCGGCACAGCAAGAAGGTGCTGTTGGCTTCGACCTCTGAGGTCTACGGCAAGAGCATGGACGTGCCTTTCCACGAGGAGGGCGATAGGGTGCTGGGCCCCACCACTCGCACGCGTTGGTGTTACCCAGCCTCTAAGGCCCTGGACGAGTTCCTGGCCCTGGCC
>DFBV01000015.1:26093-27550 GCA_002366755.1 Anaerolineales bacterium UBA3071 | reverse complement strand
CAGGATCGAAGGGGTCGAACAGGTCCAGTTTGGCGGCCCGCTGATCCCAGGTGGCGGGGTGGATCTGCATCAGCCCATACTCGCCCGCGCCGCCGATGGCCAGCGGATCCCAGCGGCTCTCCCGCCATCCCTGCTCCAGCAGCAACTGCCAGACGAGGTCATACTCGGCAGCGATTTCCTTGTAGGTCTCTAGATATGGCTCATCCATGATCTTTTTCTCCGATGAATGATGATTAGCGGACGTTCTGCCACAACGCCCATAGGCGAGGGCCGAAGAGCAGCAGACCGACGATGACGGAAATGATGGCGGCGAAGACCACTGCTCCGGCTGCGATATCCTTGGCGGTCTTGGCCAGGGGGTGGAATCGCTGAGTGACCGCGTCCACCGCCGCTTCAGCCACCGAGTTGAACATCTCGGCTACGAAGACGAAGCCGATAGTCAGGGCCAGGATGGCCCATTCGATCAGGCTCAGGCGAAGCACAGCGGCCAGCGTGATGGCCAGCAGGGCGATGATCAGGTGGATGCGGGCATTGCGCTGCGTGCGCAGGACGTGCCTCAAGCCAGCAAGGGCGTAACCGAAGCTGGTCGGCAGGTCTGATCGCCACTTGGACTCCATCTGAGGAGTCTTTTGTTTCTCTATACTACGCTTCAGCCCTGTCATAATCCTCTCCTGCCGCGCCCACATCGTAGCCTCTTCTTCGGGCGTGGCGTGGCCGTATCCCAGCAGATGCAATGTACCATGCACCACTAGCAGTCGCAGTTCGTTGGCCACGGGATGAGCAGCGGCTTCCGCCTGGGCTGAGGCGCGAGGGTAGGCGATGATCACGTCTCCGAGGTACTTCGCTGCCTCCTGCGGTTCCACGAAACGTTTCTCTGGCCCTCGCGCAGGGAAGGCCAGCACGTCGGTGGCACTGTCCACGCCCCGGTAGCGTGCGTTCAGTTCCCTCACCTGGGCGTCGTCGGTCACGACGAGGGTTATCTCCCCATCAATCTGACCTTCGGAGGCCAGGGCTGCCACCGCTGCAGCGTGCAGGTCCGTGGCGTCCACCTGTCGGGCGAATGCGGCAGCCACCTGCACCTCGACTGTCGGGCCGGATGGGCTTCTACTCAGATGCATCTTCTCCCTCCGTCGTGGCAGGGATGGCCGGTGGCGGCTCCGGGTAGCGGATACGGGGGTGGTGCACGCCCCGCAGCACGTCCACGAAGGCCCGCCGTGTGCGGTCCAGGTCTCGCAGGGTCAGGTCACTTTCGTCCAGTTCCCCTTCCAACAATGGCTGGCTGATCATACGGCGCACCATTTCCTCAAGTTCCTCCACAGAGGAGGGGCGATTGGCGCGCACTGCTGCCTCGCAGCCATCGGCCAGCATGACGATGGCCGTTTCGCGACTCTGCGGCTTTGGTCCCGGATAGCGGAAGTCCGCTTCGTTGACCACCGTTTCTCCCTCCGCCTCCTCCA
>DFBV01000015.1:20960-25976 GCA_002366755.1 Anaerolineales bacterium UBA3071 | reverse complement strand
ATGAAGAAGTGCGGGCGAACGATCTTCCCGATGTCGTGATAGAAGGCACCCACGCGGGCCAAGGAGCCATCGGCGCCGATAGCACTGGCCGCTCGCTCTGCCAGGTTGCTGATGAGGATGGAGTGGTGGTACGTGCCAGGGGCCTTGAGGACGAGCTGCCGCAACAGCGGGTGAGTGGGGCGGGAGAGCTCTATCAGTTGCAGGGAGGTGGTGACGCCGAAGAGGGCTCCCAGGAAGAAGAAGCCCAGCAAGGTGAGGCTAGCGGCTAGCACGCCGTTGGCCACTGCTGCGCTGCTCAGTTCAAGGATGCCCATCAGGTCGAGATCGTGCTCGGGCAGCCGGAAGGCAGCCAGCACGATCACGTTGGATAGCGCCACGAAGCCGCCCGCCCGGGCGAAGTTGCTGAGCCGCTCCCCCCGGCCCAAGGTATACGCGCCCACGAGCGCTCCAACGACACCGTAAGTGACGATCTCCGGGGCTCCCTCGGTGAGGTAGCCTGCCAGCAGTCCGAAGCAAAGGGTGATCAGGGTCGCCAGGCGGAGGTCAAAAAGGGAGCCCATCAGCATGGCCAGCGTGGCCAGCGGGAAGAAATAGGGCAGGATAGTGTGCAACGGAAGCATCAACTTTGCCAGCAGCAGGAAGGTGATCATCAGCAGCGACAGCAGCGGTGGCCAGTGGCGTTGTGTCCAGAACTCCGTGGCGAAGGAGAAAAGGTACAGCCAGATAAGCGCCGTGAGCGCCAGAACGAAGAGGGCTGTGCCGCCGACCTGCCACCAATCCCAGGCTGCCTGGTACAGCCCCAGTTGCTCCAATGCCTCTACATCCAACTCGTCCACGATGTCGCCCGCGCGCACGATGATCTCTCCACTGGCGAAAGAGACCGCCACGGGTTCGACCGCTTCCCGAGCGGCTTGCTGGGCTGCTTCGGTCTTCTCTGCGTTGTAGAAGGTGTTGGGCTGCAGTAGCGCTTTGGCTAGAACGCCGACGACTTCCAGTTCCTCGTCCGAGAGCTCGACCTGCAGACCGATCATGCTCTCCACACGGCGGCGGGCCAGGGCCAGTTGGTGTTCCCGGATCTCTTCCCGCATGGCCCGGTTGACCACAAGTGGCACCTCGCCGGTCACGCGCAGCCATGCTTCGTCGCCAAGGCTCAGCGTCTGGCTGATCGCTTCGGCGGAGAGGGCAACGTCGGGGATGGCTTTGATCCACGCGATCTGATCCTCGATAGAGGCGTAAGCGTCGGACCGCACGGAACCGATGTAGTCCAGCACCTCCCGTGCCCGCGCTACTTGCTGATGGCGGATCTTTGTTTGTGGAGGGTCATACTCATCGGGCACGGCTGCCTCGGCGCTCCGGCGAGCCTCCCCTGTGAGCAGTTCGCTGATGTAGTGGTGGGCACGCGGGGCGCGGATGTCCACCGGACTGACGTCGTCGGGTTGCAGAGCGATGCGATCCGAGGCGACGAAGCGTAGCGTGAGGATGAGGATGGCGGCGAAGGCAAACAGCAGGCCGAAGAGCATCCCCGGCAGTCTCTCACGCCAGGAGATGCGCGGCCGCACCGCCTCCAGCGGGCGGATGCTTTCCTCTACGATCCCTTCAATGCTCATGGTCGCGTGTCCGCTCAGTCAGCCTCCCGCAAGCTGCCTCCATCGCTGCAGCCCTCGGCAGGGTGGACGTTTCTACTGGTGTGTCGTCACTGGGAGGGTTCGCGCAGCAACTCTTGGACGACCTGGTTGACCAGCTTGCCATCGGCCAGGCCGCGTAGTTCCCGCATCAGCGGACGCATGACCAGCCCCATCTGTCGCGGGCCGGTGGCCCCCACTTCGGCGATCGCCCGCTTCGCCTTCTCGGCGATCTCCTCCCGCGTGAGCTGCTTGGGCAGGTAGGATTCTAGCACCGCCAGCTCGGCGCGTTCTTGCCCCACCAAGTCCTGGCGGCCTCCCTTTTCGAACTCGACGATGGCGTCCCGGCGTTGCTTGGCTTGCTTGGCGATGATAGTCAGCATCTCCTGCTCGCTCAGTGTCCGTGCCTCTTGGCCAGCTACTTCCGCCTCGCGGATGGCCGTCTTCACGGCGCGGAGAGCCAGCTTGCGCGCCTGGTGGCCGCTGCGCATGGCCTCTCTCAGATCGGCGTTCAGTCTATCCATCAGATCCATGTTGTGCTCCTGCTGTGCCATCTTCTGTGTCTATGATTGTAGTCAAAAGGGGCAAGCTGTCAAACTCCGTCCTCGTCATTGAGTTCGTAGTTACGCACGTAGCGCAGCAGAGTGCGGTTCAGCGCCACTCTGCTCCGCTGCGTGGCGCACTACGAGCCTGTCTCCGTGCTACGCCGCGGTCTGTCGGCACATGATGGCTCTATCTCCGCTAGCAGTCCGTCACGTTGGTTTTGATGCGTGAGGGTAGCGATTCCGTCTCTGCAGGACGCACCGGACTCCCGAACTTGTTCGGGACCATCGTGCTGCATCCCCAACAAGTTGGGGACTCCGGCACTCTGTACCATATCAAAACCACCCTGATCAGGTACTAGCCTATCCTACCACGAGATGCGCTCTTCGGCAAGTCATGCCGATTGTCTGTGAGAACACCATGAATTGCAGAGGAGATGAACCTGTAAGACCTTCTTGCTCCTATGGGCGAGGCACCTGGCAGAAATGGTTGTCAAATGAGGGGAAGTATGCTACAATGTATGATGAACGACCGATCCGATTGGTCAGTGCAGCGCAGTAGGTAGGGATGAGGGAGGATACCCGAGGATGAAAGCTGTGGTTATGGCCGGGGGGCAGGGGTCGCGGTTGCGGCCGCTGACCAGCGGGCGTCCGAAGCCAATGGTGCCGGTGGTCAACAAGCCCGTGATGGCGCATATTCTGGAACTGGTGAAGCGGCACGGGATCACCGAGGTAGTCGCCACCGTACAGTACCGCGCTAACGTGATCCAGGATTATTTCGGCGACGGTCGACAGATGGGGCTGGACATCACCTACGCTGCCGAGGAGGTGCCGCTGGGCACGGCGGGCAGCGTGAGGAACGCACGGGAGCATCTGGACGAGCCTTTCATCGTCGTCAGCAGCGACGCGCTGACCGACTTCGATCTTGGCAAGATCATCGCCTTCCACGAAGAGAAGGGTGCCCTGGCTACCCTGGCCCTCTACCGAGTGCCCAGTCCGCTGGAGTATGGCGTGATTATCACCGACAGTGACGGCCACATCATTCGCTTCCTGGAAAAGCCAAGCTGGGGCGAGGTGATCTCCGACCAGGTGAATACCGGCATCTACGTGTTGCAGCCGGAGGTGTTGGATCTGATCCCCGAAGGAGAGCCCTACGACTGGAGCCAGCAGGTCTTTCCGCAGCTTCTGGAACGGGGCGCCCCACTGTTCGGCTGCGTGGCGGAAGGGTACTGGTGTGACATCGGCAATCACCAGGAGTACATGCGTGCTTGCAGTGACCTGTTGCAGGGCCGTGTGCACCTTGGCGAACTAGGTCAGCATATCGGCGGCCGCATTTGGACTGGCGAGGGTGTGGAGATTGCGCCAGACGCGCAACTGTATGGCCCCATCTACCTGGGCGACGAAGTGAAGATCAAGGGCGGGGTGATCATCCACGGCCCCACAGTGGTGCGCGACTATACCATCGTTGACAATCGAGCGCGCCTCGAGCGCAGCATTGTGTGGCGCAACTCCTACATCGGCGAGGCAGCCGAGGTAGAGGGGGCCATCATCGGCCGCCAGTGCAGCATCAAGGCCAAGACGGCTATCTTTGAGGGGGTGGTCATCGGCGACAACTGCGTGGTGGGCGAACAGGCGATTATTCACCCCAATGTCAAGATCTGGCCGGGCAAGGAAGTGGAGCCGGGAGCCACGGTGAAGTCGAGCATCGTCTGGGGGCGGCAGGGACGCAAAGTGCTTTTCGGGCGTTTCGGCGTCACGGGGATCGTCAACGTGGATCTGACCCCGGAGTTCGCGGCCAAGCTGGGGGCAGCATTCTCCGCCGCATTGCCCAAAGGCTCGCTGGTGGTCATCAACAGGGGTCCGCACCGCAGCCCCCGCATGCTGAAGCGGGCGATCATCTCCGGGCTCCCCTCCGGCGGCGTCAACGTATGGGATACGCGGACGATGCCTTTGCCTGTCGCACGCTACTACACCCGAGTGACTGAAGCCGTGGCCGGCGTGCATGTGCGCCTTTCTCCACACGATCAGCGAGTGGTGGACATCCGCTTCATGGATGGCGATGGCCTGAACCTGAACAAAGGAGCCCAGCGGGAGATAGAAAGGGCCTTCTTCCGCGAGGACTTCCGCCGCGCCTACATGGATGACATCGGGAGCATTGACTATGCACCGCAAGTGGTAGAGCGTTACACCGAAGGCTTCATGGCTGCGCTCAATGCTGACGCCATCCGCGGGCGGCAATTCAAGATTGTAGTGGACTACGCCTACGCACCCAGTGTCCTGGTGATGCCCTCACTGCTCTCGGCTCTCAACGTTGATGTGGTAGCGCTCAATGCCAATCTGGACGAGAGCAAGATGTCGGTGCTGCGGGAGGAGTTCGAAGCCGGTCTGGAGCAGTTGAGTAAGATCGTGAATGTGCTAGGCACCGACCTGGGTGTGCGCCTGGATGTGGGCGGGGAGAAGGTCTTCCTGACGGATGACAGGGGGCAGAGGCTGTCGGATGTGCTGGCCTGTGTGGTCATGGCTGATCTGGCCTTGCGGGCGGCCGGCGGCGGCGTGCTGGTCGTGCCGGTGAATCAGCCATTGGTCTTTGAGCAAATCGCTGCCCGCTATGGCGGCAGGGTGGTGCGTACCAAGGTTGATGACCTCCACGCGCTGATGAGGGCCGCTTGCCAGGAAGGGGTCATCCTGGCGGGAGATGGCACAGGGAACTTCATCTTCCCCTTATTTCAGCCTGCCATGGATGGTCTGATGGCCACGGCCAAGTTGCTGGAGTTCTTGGCCACACAGCAGACGCGACTTTCGGAGGTGGTCACCGGGTTGCCGCCATTCTTCCTCGCCCGCGGGCAGGTGAG
>DFBV01000015.1:17302-20921 GCA_002366755.1 Anaerolineales bacterium UBA3071 | reverse complement strand
TTGTTGATGGAATCAAGCTCTGGCTGACTGACCGCACCTGGGTGCTGATCCGGCCTGACCTGGACAGGCCGCTCTTCAATGTCGTCGCCGAAGCGGGCTCCTCGACTGAGGCCGAAGAGTTAGTGGAGAGATATGGGCATATGGTGGAGGAGATGCAAGAATGACCAGCCGCTGGCCAATGGCCAATAGGTGATCGCTGATGGCAGATAGCAGATAGCTGACGGAAGCCAGGCGGGGGTCTGTGGGCTCTTTCTGAGCAGGAGGTCCCCGCTTTTGCTTGGGCAACCGGCGTGTGGAGCTACGCCGAGTCTTCCTGAGTCTGCCGCGGCTGCCGACCCAGGCACAGCGACTGCCTCAGGCTGGGATCGTAGGCATCCAGGCATGGCCTGGCTCTCGCCTCGCACTCAGAAGCTCGGCGAAGCGGTTCACCTGCCCGTTCAGTTCGTTCAGGTGAAACAGCGCCACCGCTTCCAGCGTGCGCAGTGACTGGGGTGCTTCCCATTCTGCTCGCCGATGATGGCCGAGGATCATGTGCCGCAGTTGCAGTGCCAGCGCCTGCGGGAAATCAGCGGACTGGGCGATGTGCTCGCTGACCAAACGGTCGCCAAGCACAAGGTGACCCAGCAACCGTCCTTCGTCGGTGATCGTGATGTCCAGCCCCGAGAAACGGAACTCCGCCACCCGCCCCACGTCATGCAAGAGGATGCCTGCTGTGAGCAGGTCGGCGTCCAGTTCGGGGGTGATGCTCAGCAGCGGACGGCTCAGGGCCATCATGTCCACCGTGTGCTCCAGCAAGCCGCCCTGGTAGGCATGGTGCAGCCGGAGGGTCGCCGGAGCCTGCCGCAGCGAAGCTCGGAATTCCTCATCGCCGAAGAAGCTTCGCAGCAGGCGCTGCAGGTGCGGTTCCTCCACAGCGGCGATAGCTTCCCGAATGTCACTGAGCATGGCTTCGACATCCCGTTCGGACGTGCGCACGAAGTCGGCCGGTTCGTATTCCTCTGGCTCGGCAGGCCGAATGCGGGCGACGATCAGCCGCTTGCGCCCGCGGTATGCCTCCACTTTCCCCTTGACCTTGACCACGGTGCCGCGGGTGATCTCTTCAGCCACTTCGGGGCCTCGTTCCCATACGCGGGCCGGAATCTCTCCAGTGTGATCGGCCAGCATGAGGGTCAGGTATTCGCCCTTGCTGCGATCGCGGAAGGGCTGCAGTCGCTGGAAGCGCACGAGGAAGAAGCTGAGCACATCACCGCTGGGCTGCAGATCGGCCACGAATTGAGACTTCATAGGCTGCCTCCCCTGGCTATCTACCATCAGCTATTTACTAGTGTAACACAGTTTCGCGTAGTGGGCAAGGTGTGGTATAATCAATCACGAATGACACGAAAGGTGTTCGCGTCTTTCGTGGAGTTTCGTACCTTTCGTCGAGTTTCGCACCTTTCGCGATTAGAGGTTCGGCAGTGTCTAGAACACACTCAGCCATCATGCTGCTCCTGCTGGCCGTGGTCTTGGCTGCCTGCGGTCAGGTGATCACCTTGCCCACGGCCACGCCACCGCCGCCGACACCGACCATTGAGGTGACGGTGGGCGCGACACCGCGCCCGACGGCCACGCCAGCGCCCTACACGCCAGCGCCCACGCCCACGCCTACGCCCACGCCCACGCCCATCATCTACACGATCAAGCGAGGCGACACGCTGCTAGGCGTCGCTAGCGAGTACGGTGTCACGGTTGCCTCATTGCAGGAGACCAATGGTATTGTTGATCCTCGTGGGCTGCGCATCGGCCAACAGCTCATCATTCCGCACAACGAGGAGGCGTTGCTTGGTGGCGGCGAACCCACGGCCACGCCCACGCCGTTGCCCTTCGACATCGAGAACCTCCACTTCAACCGCACGCCGCTGGGCGGGCTGTGGTGTCTGGGGGAGATGCACAACACCGGCGGCGTAGACCTGGAACAAGTTCAGGTCATGGTAACGCTGTACGACGATCAGCACGAACCACTCGCTGATGCCTCTGCGTTCGTTCAGCTTGACCTGATCGCGCCCGACGGGCGCTCCCCGTTTGCCGTCTTCTTCCCTGATGCTCCAGCGACGTTTGCCAGCTACGAAGCGCAGCCGCTGAGCAGCGTGCCCGCGTACGTGCGCAGCCATTACCGCGATTTGGAGGTGCGGGACGTGGAGGCAGAAGGGGAACGCTACGCCAGTTACACGGTGCGCGGCCGTGTGGTCAACGTCGGCCCGGAGGACGCCGTGGGAGTTAGCTTGGTGGTGACTGCCTACGATGCTCTGGGGCACGTGATCGGGTTGCGCAAGGGGATACCAGAACACAACGTCGTGCCGCGCGGCGGCGAGACGACGTTTCAGGTGGAGTTGGTTCCTGCCGGAGGCCCTGTGGTCACCTACACCGTGCAGGCGCTGGGACGACGCATCCTGCCCACACCATCGGCGACGCCATAGCTTGGAGTGCATCGTCCCTGACGATGCTGCAAAGTCAGGAGACTTTGCACTCCGGCCTTAGAACAGCTTGGCAATCTCGTCCACGGGAAAGCTGGGCAGAGGGATGGAGCGGCCGTCTCGTCGTGCTTGCAACCCTTCCTCAGCTTCCAGCATCCGCCCGATAACGACCGCGGGGATGCCCTCCACTGCCAGCGCTGCTTGCAGCCCCTCAGCTTCCTCGGTCGGCAGGGTCAACAGCAAACCACCTGAGGCGATGGTGCCAAGAGGGTCGAGGCCGTACTCGCCGCACAGCGCTACCGCCTCCGGTGGCACGGGCACGCGATCCAGATCGACCCACAAGCCGGCGTTGGCTGCCCGCGCCAGTTCCAGCAACCCCGTGACTAGGCCCCCCTCGGTGGGGTCGTGCATGGCGTGCACCGCTGCCAGCTCCGTCGCTCGCCGCGCCACCTGCACCACGCTGATCCCTGGGTCATGCAAGAAGCTCTGGGCCCGCGCAATCAGCGCTGGGTCGTAACCCTTGGCGGTCAGGTCTGCAGCTCGCTCTCGGGCGATGATCGCTGTCCCCTCGATGGGCACGGGCTTGATGAGCAGGATGGCATCTCCCACCTGTGCTCCGGCCGTGGTCACCATCCGCTCGGGCGCCACCTCACCCAGCATCGTTCCGATCACCAGCGGGCGGTCGAGGCCATAGGTGATCTCGGTGTGGCCGCCGGCCAGGGCGATACCCAGGCTGCGGCAGGCGGCGTCAATCTGGGCCACGATGGTTTCGGCCATGGCCTTGTTGGCCTGGCCTTCTGGCAGCAACAGGGTGACCAGGAACCAGCGGGGACGGGCGCCCATCACTGCCACGTCGTTGGCGTTGACGTGCACGGCGTACCAGCCGATCTCGTCGGTGGCAAAGGTGATGGGGTCGGTCTTGGCCACCAGATAGCGGTCGCCGAAGTCAATGACCGCGGCGTCCTCCCCCGCTTTGGGGCCGACGATGAGACGTTCGTTGGGGGTGGCGTAGCGGCCCAACAGCTCTTCGAGCACCGGCAACGGCAGTTTGCCAGTGGGAAAGCTGTCCTTGGAGGGTGGAAGCTGGAAGTTGGAAGTTGGAGCCAAGCCTGTTCTCCTCTCTGACAGAGGCCGAAGATTGGAATTCGCTAGCCCTCGGGCGTCAA
>DFBV01000015.1:0-17225 GCA_002366755.1 Anaerolineales bacterium UBA3071 | reverse complement strand
TAATGGATAGTAGATTGACGTAAAGTAGGAGGACTCGTCATGGGAACACGCAAGATCAACGCACAGCTTATTGCCCTTGTGGCGACCATGATCGCTGTGACTTTCGTGTGTACGATGATCAGGGTCATGTACGTCCCTCCCACGGGGGGATACATCCACCTGGGTGATGTCGCTGCCAACTTCGCTGCTCTGGCCTTCGGCCCCTGGGTTGGCATGGTGGCCTCTGGTGTGGGGATGGCCATTGCCGACGCCATTGGCTTCCCTCTGTACATCGTGCCCACTCTGATCGTCCATGGCCTACAAGGACTGGTCGTGGGCTTGCTTGGCTGGCGCAAGCGATGGCCCCTCATGATTGTCGCTGCGGTCGTCGGACAGCTCGTTGTGGTTCTGGGCTATTTCATCACCCAGACCCTGTTGTTCGGAGTGGGCCCCGCTCTCTTCGAAGCGCCCTGGAATGGGTTGCAGGGGCTGGTAGGCATAGTGGGAGGAGTGCCTCTGCTTCTTCTGGTGCGCCGCGCCTATCCGCCCCTCACGCAGATCGGCCAGCGGCGTGAGTGGCGGCAGGAATAGGGGACAGGGGATAAGGGAAGCATGGTGGCTCTCCCCTCAGACCCCTCAGTTCCCTTGGCCCCTTCAGCCCCCTCACACTCCCTTTGGATTCCGAGTTTGAACTTCGATATCGTCTTTGAAGATCTTCACTACTCCTACCCGCCGCTAACGCCCGACGGCGAACCGGTGCGGGCCCTGCGGGGTATTGACCTGCGGGTAGAGCAGGGGGAGTTCCTGGCCCTCATGGGCCGCATCGGTGCGGGCAAGACGACTCTGTGCCTGGCGCTCAATGGGTTGGTGCCCCACGCTACCGGCGGCGTCATCCACGGCGATGTGATCGTCCTCAACCGCAACACCAAGACGCAGACGGTGGCCGATCTGGCCGCGCGTGTGGGACTGGTCTTCCAGAATCCTGAAGAACAGCTCTTTCACATGCGGGTGGAGGACGAGGTGGCTTTCGGGCCGGAGAACTTGGGTCTGCCGCGGGAGGAGATTGCCCGGCGGGTGACGTGGGCGCTGCGGGCCGTTGGCCTGGAGGATTTCCGTCACCGTTCACCGCTGCATCTTTCGGGAGGCGAGAAGCAGCGACTGGCCATCGCCGCGGTGCTGGCTATGCGGCCTCGCATCTTGGTGTTGGACGAACCGACCGCCAGCCTCGACCCGCGGGGAGCAGCAGAGGTGTTCGCCACGCTGCGGGAATTGCGGCAGACGATGCCGCTGACCGTCGTCATGGCCACTCAGAACAGCGAGTGGGTGGCCGAACAGGCCGACCGGCTGGCGGTGCTCGACCGGGGACGGATCGCGCTGATCGGTTCGCCGGATGAGTTGCTGAGCCAGGTGGAGCGGTTGCAGGCGCTAGGCGTGCGCGTGCCGCAGGTCGCCGAGGCCGCCGCGCAGCTCAATGCCCGTTTGGGCGCATCCTTCCGCTTCACCCGCCTGGACGATGCCCAGCGCGCGCTGGCCGACGCTCTCAGTTAGCGGTGATTGTGTAGCAGGTATTGGGTATCAGGTATTGGACATTGGGTATTGGAGACCTCAGGGTCTGGCCTGACCAATATCTACTGACCACCGATGGCTGACCACTGACCACTGATCACCAATACNNAATCCCCAATATCATCTAGATGACTGGCGTCCATTACCAGTTGGAGTTCTGTCTTGCCTTCCTGGAAGCGGAGAATGGTGATGGCGGTGTTGCGGTTGGGCGGCAGTCCTTCGAACAACTTTGCCCCCATCTTCAGTCCCAGCGCGTGACCTCGGATGGCGTAGACAACACCGCCGTGAGTGACCAGACAGATGGTTTTCGTATAGTGAGCGACGATTATGTCCTCCAAGGCACTCGCAGCTCGCTGCTGCATCTCCCCGAACGTCTCACCGCCGCCCGGGCGTTTCTCCTCGTAAGCCCGCCACGCTTGCCATTGCTCCGGATAGCGCTCTGCGATCTGCTCCCGGGTCAGCCCAGCCCAAGTGCCCACGTCGAGTTCTCGCAAGCGGGGCTCGGCCTGTGGCTCCAACCCCAGTGCCTTCCCGATGATTTGCGCCGTCTCGAAGGCGCGGCGGAGATCGCTGGAATAGAGCGCTCTGATCGGCTCGGAGCGCAGCCGCTGGGCCACGCGGCGCGCTTGTGCTCGCCCCAGGTCGCTGAGCGGCGGGTCCGCCTGTCCCTGCCAGCGGTTGGTCTCGTTCCAGGTGCTCTGTCCGTGGCGCACCAGGATTACAGTAACAGTGTCCCTCATCCCTCGCCCCTCGTCTTACCTATCTATGACTGACTCCTCTGAAAAAAAACGTGAGATTGTCAGCAGATTGAGCGGATTGAGCAGATTTTGTTTCATATTCCACCCGCTTCGTCCGCTGATGGTTTTTGGCCTTTTTCAGTAGAGTCATGTTTGTCTTCCATCGTAGTGTCCTCCATCCCCAGTTACTCATCCCTCGTTCCTCGCCCCCCGTTCCTCCTCCCCTGCCTCACCCTCTGCCGCGCTCTCCAGGCTAGCTTCAGGAACTCCACCGTGTCTCGAAAGACGCGGAAGTGGCTGCTTTCGCCGGCGTAGATGGTGCGGATGTCCACCCAGTCCAGCCGCAACCCAGCGATGATTGCCTGCACGATCATCTCCACTTCGAACTCGAAGCCTGTGGTAGTGAAGCGCAGCGTCTCCATCGCCCGGCGGTTCAGCAACCGGTAGCCGCATTGGTTGTCGGGAATGGGGCGGCGCAAGGCCCAGGAGAGGACACGATTGCCCAGGCGGTTGCCAAATTGGTTGCGGAAGGGCATCTGGCTGAAGTCCCGGCGGCCGATGATCATGTCTGCCAGATCGGCGCGATAGGCTTCGAGGAACGTAAGGATCTCGTCGGGATCGTGCTGTGCGTCCGCATCCAGGGTGACCACGGCCTCGCACCCCTGTTCCAGTGCCCAACTGATGCCGGTGGCCAACGCCGCGCCCTTGCCTCGGTTTTCGGCGTGAGTGAGCACGGTCGCCCCGGCCTCGGCTGCTGCCGCGCCCGAACCGTCGGTGGAGCCGTCGTCAATGACCACCACTGGCAGAAGCGAGCGCGTGCGTTGCACCACCCTGGCGACATGATTGACTTCGTTGTAAGTAGGAATTAGTGTGACGATGTTCATAGTTATTTGCTATTTCACTCCCACGTGCACGGCCACGGTGTTTAGCATCAGCAGGCGATACCGCACCTCCCGCAGCCCGACCGTCTGCATGGTAGCTTGCAGTTCGTCGGCTGTGAGGAAGCGGGCTACCGAGCGGGGCAGGTACGTGTAGGCCGCCGGATGTCCGCTGAGCAAACTGCCCAGCAGCGGCACCAGGCCGTAGAAATACGCCCAGAAGAAGCAGCTAGCGAGCCATACCTGGGGCCGTGTGATCTCCAGACAGACCACTCGCCCACCAGGTCGCACCACGCGGCGCTGTTCGGCGAACGCTGCGGCAACATCACCCACGTTGCGTGCCATGAAGCCGCTGATGGCCGCGTCGAAGTGATCGTCGGAAAAGGGCAGGTCCAACGCGTCGCCACGGAGGAGAGGGAGGGGTTCGTCGAGTGTGTCCACCGACTTCTCTCGCGCTCGTTGTAGCATCCCAGGGGTCAAGTCTATCCCGATAACGGTGGTGTCGGGAACCTGACGAAGGGCTTGCAGTGCCATGTCCCCTGTACCTGTGGCGACGTCCAGAAGCCGTCCATTGCGAGGGAGCCTACATTGCAGCACAGCGTACCGCCGCCATGCCTGATCCTGCCCCAAGGAAAGCAAGCGGTTCAGGAGGTCATAGCGAGTGGCGATGGAGGCAAATATCCGCCGGATGGTGGCGGTCTGCCGCTGGCGCTCTGATCGAGTCATTGCCGTCGGGGGAGAGATGCTAGTCCGAGACGCCACGAATCCACCTGCAGTGAGACCGAGTGCGTTCTAGGCCGACAACTTCAGTACACTACCAACTTACAGCGATGGAACGTTCCAGCAAAACAAAACGCCGCTTCCTGTCTGCCCAGGAAGCGGCGCTCGCGTACAATGCCCTTGCCATCTCCTGGGCAGGAGGAACTGGCGCCAAAATTGCCGCGCCACGACTTGGCAATCCTTCTATGTTGATCTGCCGTCATTCTACCACATTCCCGCTGATCCGTCAATCCTTGTGCACCCGGCAAGAGACTGACCACGAAGACACGAAGTTCTTTCGCATTGAGGCAGAACTGACACGTGGCCATAAGCTCGGCGGCTATGGAAAGCCGCCCTACACTTACATCCGCTTTCCGTAGGGCAGGTTTCCATACCTGCCGCTCGGCCCGCCAGCTTCACGTGTGACTTTTGCCTCTATGCGTTCTTTCCATTGGCTACCTGGTTTGACGAGGTGAACATTTGACGAGTCGCCGTTTGCAGTGTATACTGAAAGCAGGTGCGGCGGCTTCCAGTGGGTGCTTGTGAGCACGCGCTCGGTGGTGGGAGAACACGGGCATGAACACGAAGAAAGAAGAGAAGCGAAGAGGGGGAAGTCAGGGGACGCCGCTCGAAGAGCTCCATCATCGACTGACCCCGCGACAGCTTCAGCGTTTTGAGGCCTTGTGGATCGTCACCGCTGAGGAGTTGCTCTCCATGAGCGCGACTGCCGACGACCGCCAGCGGCTGGCGACCTATCTAGGCATGTCGCTGATGGAGTTCGAGGCGCTGCTGGCTGATGTGCGGGTGCAGCTCAAACCCGGAGTTGTGGAAAAGATGGAGAGTCGGGTGACCAAACAGCCGTCGGAGCAGCGCGACGGCAAACCGAACCGGAGACCGAAGGGAAAAAAGAACAAGGGAATGAAAACGCGGGGTACGGCGCTCGAAGAGCTTCGGCCACAACCGCTGTCGCCGGAGCACCTTAGGAGCTTGCGGAAGTTGGGTGTGGCCATTGCTGAGGAACTGATCTCCATGAGCGCGCTCTCTGGGACTCGCCGCCGGCTGGCGACTTACCTACACATGTCGCAGGTTGAATTCGAAGCCGTGCTCGTCGAGGTGCGAGCGCAGCTCGAGCCTGAGGTGGTGGAGGACATGGAACGGCCTGTTCGGGGCGGTCATCGCCGCGGCGTCCTCGACTCCATCCCCGAGGAGAAGCGGCGCGGCCGCTGGCCTGCGTCTGAGAAGGCCAACGCGGAAGACGAAGTGCCTTAGGCAGCCACCTCGCCGCGTGCGAAGGTGCAACGCACTTGATCCGCTCCATCTTCGACCGTTTGCTTGCCCCAATCGCGCTTCAGAATAGCCTGATTCCATAACCGGAGTGCGTTGCACCTGACAATCTGTGCGATCTGTGTAGTCTGTGGTTGGTTCCGGCTTGTTCGGGTTAGGATGGAAGACCGAAGTTCTCAATCTGTAAAGGAAGGAACTGATGGCTAGAAGAAAGAGGAAACTGATCCGGCGGGCCGTGCCGGTGGAGGAAGTGCCCAATCTTTCCCCTGAGCATGCCGATGCGCTGAGAGCGCACTGGATCGACAGCGCCCAGGAACTGGTCGGCATTGCCGGGTCGGAAGCGGGCCGTCAGGGACTGGCGGCCGCGCTGAGCATAGGCGACGAGCAGTTGGACGAGATCGTACACGCGGCCATCCAGACAGTGCCGCAGATGCGCTCTCCACGACTTAAGGTGGCGGCGAAAAAGGCGCAGACGACAGCCTATCTGACAGGGAGCATGCTTCCCCCGCCGATGATCATCGCAGCGGCTCACGCTCGCAGCCGCTACGTCACCGTCGCCTATCCCGTAGATCTGCCCTCGTCGGTAGATCACCGGGAGGAGCTGCCTCCCATTCGCAACCAGGGGGACCGAGGAACGTGCGTGGCTCTCGCCAGCGTTGCTGTGCGTGAGCATTTGGAGACCTCTGCTGGCGCGTCGCCCGCCGACATGGATCTCTCCGAACAGTTTGTGTATTGGTACTGCAAGGAGAAAGACGGCCTGCCGGCGGTCTCTGGCACCTACACTCGCCTGGGCATGGAGTGTTTGCAGACTATCGGCGCGCCTGAGGAGCAATACTGGCCCTACAACCCACAGCACATCTCCGGTGATGAGGGCCAAGGACCGCCACCGCAGGAAGCGCTTGACCATGCCAAGACCTTCAAGATCGAGCGCATTATTGATCTCAACCCCAGCCGGGTGCGGGATCTGAAGACCTGCCTGGCGGAGGGCAAGATCATCACCTTTGCCATCCCCGTGTTTGATAGCTGGTACTTCTCGGCGGCGGTGAAGCGCTACGGCAAGATCACCATGCCGCTGCCTGGCGAAGAGGCCAACGGTGGCCATGCCATGGCCATCGTCGGGTATCAGGATGATGAGGACGCTCCCGGCGGCGGTTACTTCATCCTGCGCAACAGTTGGCTGCCCTGGGGTTATGAGAGCACCTGGGGCGAGAGCTATGGCACCATCCCTTATGCCTACATCGAAGACCACTGCTACGCGGCCTTGGCCGCCGACCGCTTCACCGAAGCTGATGTCTACATCCGCGACAACGAGGACGACGACGGGAAGGTTCCCAGCGAGGGGTCGCATTGGAACAGCCCCGACATCTGGGTGCGCAATGCAGCCGACGGCGGGGAAGTGCACCAGAACCCCATCCCTGACCAGCCGAATTACCTCTACCTGCGGCTGCACAACAGGGGTCAGGCGGTGGCCTACAACGTGAAGGCTCACGTCTACACCTGCGCTCTCTCTCCTTCCATCTGGCCGTGCAATTGGCAACTGTTGCGGACGGCAGATGTGCCGGCGGTGCAACCGGGCACTGTTGTGATCGGGCCACTGAAGTGGCAGCCAGAGGGCACGATGCTGTCCTGCTATCTGGTGCGGCTGGAATCTGACGACGACCCCATCCAACACGACTGGTCGGTGCACTGGGATAACAACATCGCCCAGAAGAACCTGGCCGTGATGGATCTCGCGCCGGGCGAGGCAGGTTATCTGCGCTTCATAATGCATGGCATTTGGGGCAAGCTCAGCCGCCTCACGCTGGAGATTGACCGCGTGTACCTGCCTGCCAGTGCGGAACTGGAACTGCGTACGGCCACCCGCCGTTTCGCTTCCGACTTCGAAGCGGAGGGCGTGAGCATCGAGCGTGGCACGCAGCGCTCGCTAGCACACATCACCGCTCCCACAGTGACGCTGAGGGATCTTGAAGTGCGCTCTAGCGAGCGGGGTAAGGTGACGGTCAAGGTCAGCCTGAGGAAGGACGCTGTGGTTGGCGAACAGTATGAGGTGGTGTTCACGCAGCGCCTGGGCCCACTGGTCGTTGGCCGACTCTCCTGCCTCATCAACGTCAAGGAGTCGTAGTGGCGGATTCGAGGGGTATCATGTCCACGGCCTATTGCTACGATCCTGTGGAGCAAGAGCACACCCTGTACGGCCATCCGGAGAACCGAGAACGGCTGAAGGGGACGATGGAGTTGTTGGAACAGCAGGGGTTGCTGGCCCGCATGACCCTGGTGGAGGCTACCCCTGTCAGCATGGAACGGCTCCATCGGGTGCATTCGTCTCAGTACGTGGACTCGGTGCGCCGTTTGGCCGAGCGGGGCGGAGGCCATCTCGATCCAGATACCTACGTCGCCTCCCGCTCGTACGAGGCCGCGTTGATGTCAGCCGGCGGTCTGGTGAACCTTGTTGCCGCCGTGCTACAGGGCGAAGCAGTGTGTGGCTTCAACCTGATGCGGCCGCCGGGGCACCATGCCCTCACCGGCCGCGGCATGGGCTTCTGCATCTTCAACAACGTGGCCATCGCCGCCCACTACGCTCTGGCCGAGGGCGGCGTCGAACGGGTGCTCATCGTGGATTTCGACGTGCACCACGGCAACGGCACGCAAGATACCTTCTGGCGCGATCCGTCGGTGCTTTTCTTCTCCACGCATCAATACCCCTACTATCCCGGCACGGGCGACTGGCGGGAGATCGGCGCTGGTGAGGGAAAGGGGACCATATGCAATGTGCCGCTGCGCCCTGGCGTCGGCAACGAGGGGTACACGCGTATCTTCGACGAACTGCTGTGGCCCTTGGCGGAGCGGTTTCGGCCGCAGTTGATCCTCGTCTCTGCTGGCTACGATGCCCACTGGCAGGATCCGCTGGCGGGGATGCGGCTTTCGCTCAGTGGCTACGCCTATCTCGCACAGACCCTGAAGGCCATGGCTGACGAGTTGTGCAGTGGTCGCCTGGTCTTCACCCTGGAGGGAGGCTACCACCTGCAGGCGCTCGCTTACGCGGTACTCAACACTCTGCGCGTGCTGTTGGGCGATCTGACGCCAGAGCAGGGCGAAGTGATGGACCCTCTGGGCCCCTGTCTCTATGGTGAAACACCGGTGGACACCCTGCTGCTGCAGCTCAAGGGGGTGCACCGGTTGGTGTGAGAACCGGCGGGGTGCCAGGTCTCATTGATCGGTGATCGGCTCCCTGATCCCTGAGACCTCATCACTGTTGGCAATGACAATCCAATGCGTTGTCAAACATGACTTGAGGGCTTGTACCTATCAGCCTATCATTATTGACAGAGTACTTAGGAGGTTTCAGAGCGTGGAACGCAGTCTGATCATCATCAAACCTGACGCTGTGCAACGGGGCTTGATCGGCCCGATCATCACTCGTTTGGAATGGCGGGGGCTGAAGATCGTGGGCATGAAGTTCATACATATTGACGAACCGCTGGCCCGCCGCCACTACGCCGTACACGAAGGGAAGCCCTTTTTCCCTGGGCTGATCCGCTACATCACCTCTGCTCCCGTGATCGTTTTGGTAGTAGAGGGACGCAAGGCCATCGAGATCGTGCGGCGGACGCTCGGTGCAACCAGGCCTGCCGAGGCAGCGCCGGGCACCATTCGCGCCGATTTCAGCCTGGAGGTCGGGCGCAACTTGGTCCACGGCTCCGATGGCCCAGAGACGGCGGCCTTCGAGATAGCCCTGTTCTTCGACGACGACGAGCTTGTCTCCTGGGGACGGGACACGGACCGCTGGATCTTCGAGTAGGCGACCGAGCTGCGAGTGGATCGTCTGCTCACCATATTGCTATGCGCAAAGAACCCCGCGTCAAACAGCGACGCGGGGTTCTCTATGGCTGTGTCCTCTTATCAACAGAGGGTGAAGCTCATCGCGGGATCACTGCCCTATCACCGATGCCCAACACCCAATATCTAATACCCAGTACCCAATACCTAATGTACCCGATCACTGAATCTTCACCACCAAGGCCGTGTGCTGCCACAGTTCCTCCAGTTGGTAGTACGCTCGTCGGGCAGGGGCGAAGATGTGCACAATGATGTCGCCGTAGTCAATCAGGAGCCAGCCGCCGCCCGCAGTCCCTTCAACGTGCAGCGGACGTACGCCCTCCTGTTTGATCTCCTCTGTGAGCGTGTTGAGGATGGCCCTCATCTGTCGCTCCGTCGTGGCGGAGCAGATCACGAAGTAGTCGGCGAGGATGGACACCTGGCGCAGGTCGAGCAGGACGATGTCCTCAGCCTGCTTCTCCTCTACCAGGTTAACCATCTTGTGGGCCAGTTCTGTTGAGTTCAGCCCTTCACCTCCCCGGGGAATCTATGCTACCAATGCTATTCTAGCACATTTGGACGGTCAGCACAAACAGAAGCTTCATCGTGGTTACTCAGGCTGGCTCAGGTGCAACGCACTTCGGTTGTGGAATCAAGCTGTTCTGAAGCGCGATTCGGTCAAGCAAACGGTTGAGTATGAAGCGGATCAAGTGCGTTGCACCTGATGAAATCCGTGTAGTCTGTGGTTTGGTTCCGGCTTGGCCGGGTTGGGATAATGGAACAATGCCAACTGTTCTTCTAGCCGCTGCACGATGGGGTCGAGGCCGACGCGTGCCCGCCAGCCAGCACGATCCAGGTCCTCCACGTCTGCCAGGCGGCGCAGGTGGCGCTGCTTGACAATCATCCAGCCGTGGGCTGCCAGGCGACGGCGGTACTCGGGGTAGCAGCGCAGCTTGAAGGCCAGCAGCCCGCTGCGTCCGCCGGGCACGACGATGCAGCGGGGAACCTCGGCCAGTGCAGGCGGAGGCGGCTCCAACCACGGCGACAGCGCTGCCGTGTCGCTCAGGGCGAAGCCGTGCGCCGGCGCGCCCCCCTCGTGCCAGATCACCGCACAGGCTGCCCAGCCTTGCCTGTCACCATTCTCCTGGGCAACCTCTTGGCTGACAGATTGCCATCCCGGCCCCAAACGTTCCCTCTCCGATGGCGCCAACCAGACGGTGAAGTCCAGCCGGCGTCCCAACTGCACGAGCAGCCGCACGCTCTGACGGTGTGCCTCTGCTCGCGCTTCGGGCCAATCTTCAGGCCGTAACTGCCAATAGCCGGGGCTCAGCTCCTGGCTGTAGGAAGCGATACATGCCTCCAGCAACGGACGGTCCGGAGTTGAGAGGCCGCGGAAGTGGTGGCAAAGCTCGTCGTGCAGGGGTGCCTGCGGCCAGGCGAGCGTGTCTTGCAGCAACTCGACCGTGACCCGCTCCACTCGCTCGCTCAGTGGCGCGGCCGCCGTCGATGGATCAGCCAGCCACCAGCACGAGCGCGGTACCTCCCCCTCCTCAGACTCCCCCGACGGCTGCAATCGCAACAGGCCGTCGGGCACAGGGCCTTCCAGCGGCAGAACGGTCTCCAGTTGGCGCATCAGCCAGGCCAAAGGCTCGAAGGGTGGTCGTCGCGGCGGCATAGCGTGCAGCAGTTCCTCCTTGCTCCAAGGCGTGCAGATGGGCAGATACAGCCAGGCAGCGGTAGCGGGTTCCCCTCGCACCTCCAGCGCCGCCTGTGCGGCCTTTGTTCCTTCTTCTTGCAGTTCCAGAGCCAACTCCTCCGCGGGACGCTTGCTCTCCTCCACAGGGGCAGGCAAACGGTGAACTGGTCGGTGTGGACGGCGGAAGAGCAAACGGCAGGCCATTCGCTCGCCAGAGGCCGTATCTCCCTGGAGCTGGTGGATGCTCTGCTCCAGATCCAGATCAGTGCGGGCGGCAGCCAGCAGCAGCGCGGGCAGCAGTTCTTCCTCCTGGGTGGTGAGCGCCAGCAGCAACCGCCCGCCATCGGCGAGCAGCCCGTGCAGCAGCCGCAGCACACCCGTCATGGCCTCGGTGTACCACTCCCAGTCCAGGCTGGGGCGGCGGACCAGTGACCGCAACGGCAACGTCGCCTCCCTTCCGAAAAGCCAGCCACTCCACAAGAAGGCCAGTGCATGGGCGGTCGGATCGGGGCGTGGTGGGTCGGCGCAGATGAGGGGGAGACGGGGACGGTCCTTGAGTGCTATGCTTAGTTCTCGGGTCGTGCGCTGCAGGGCCAGCGCCGGCCCGGTGCCCGGCGTGGGCGTGGGTTCCAAGAGCGCTGACAGATCGGGGGCCCAGGTGATGGGTGAGGCTTGAGACTGCTTCCGCAGCTTGCGGTAGGCGGCCTCGAACGTCTTCCAGACGTTGCGCTCTACGAGACGGCGTGGGCGATGCAGGGAACGGGGCAGGTCTGCCTGGTCGGGGGCCGTGTGCAGGGAATGACATCGTTGCAGGCAGGCCAGGCAGAGACCCCGTATGATGTCCAGCGACATGTCGTCTCTCGTGAAGAGCGCCTCTGCCTGCAGGATCAGTTCGCCGAGAGCATAGCGGTTGCGTGCCGTATAGAGGTTCAGGAGTCTCTGTACCCTCTCCTGAAACTCTCTTGTGTCCTCCGAGGCCGCTAGCCGCTGGTGCAGCCGCCAATAGATCACCTCCCGTGTCCCCACAGATGCCTGGATGTCCAAGTCCTGGGGAGTGATCGGCGCGGCCCCGGCTTCGCCGCAGTGGGGACAGTCAAAGCCCTTTTCCACCGGTTTCTCTGCTTCCCAGATGATGTAGTCGGCCGGCAATGCCCGCGTGCAGGCAGGACAGTAGACGAGGTAGAGGTCATCCAGATGGCGGGAGAGAGGCTTTCCCGCCCTTGGAGTGTCCGCCAATCGGGAGACAATGGCGTCCAGCACTCGCGGCTCGGGCGGCGAAAGGGTCAAGCGCAGTTGAAGCAGCGGGAGGGGGTTGGAGTTGGTGGCCAGCACGCGCCGACCTGTGGCCTGGCCCACTTGCAGCAGGGCGGTATGCTTGGCGAAGGGATCGAGCAGCAACGCGCCAGGAGAGGTGAACTCCTTCAGGTAAGGGCGCAGCAGTTCCTCTCGCCAAGGTGGGTGATCAGCCAACCAGAGCGGGTCTTCAGGACACCGATCGTCGGAGACAAAGACATCCAACATGACCTACCTGGCCTCAGAACGGCTTGTCCAACCAGCGCCACCGATACTGTCGCGGGAGACTACCCAAACGAGAACTGGTCGAGGAGATGTGATGTCTAGATTCTGAAGCTTGGGATTTCCCGTAGGGCAACCTCTGTGCTATAATGACTTTGGGTCCGATTGCCCGCGACTGGTTGCCTGAGATCAATCTGGGGAGTATCTATCTACATGCGTGTACTCATCACCGGCGGTGCCGGTTTCATTGGCGCTAACTTGGCCAATCGTCTGGTGGCCGACGGCCATCACGTGCGAGTGCTCGATGACCTCAGTGCGGGAGACCGCCAGCGGCTGGGCTCGCGAGTGCTCTTCACCCGCTGCGATGTGAAGGACCGTCCCAAGCTCTGGACGTTGTTGCAGGGAGTGGAATGTGTCTTTCATCTCGCCGCGCGCGTCGCTGTGTCCGAATCGGTACTCTATCCGCGGGAATACAACGACGTCAACGTGGGCGGCACGGTGAGCCTCATGGAAGCCATGCGCGACGTGGGAGTGCAGCGGGTGGTACTGGCATCCTCGGCCACTGTCTACGGCGAGCAGAAGCAGCAGCCCCTGCACGAGGGGATGCGCCCTAATCCGCTGGTTCCCTACGCTGTGAGCAAGATCGCTGCCGAGCACTATCTGTTCACCTTGGGCGCACTGTACGACATTGAGACGGTCGCCCTGCGCATCTTCAACGCTTACGGACGCTGGCAGGCCATTCCCCCTTCTTTTCCCCCGGTGATTCCCCAATTCGTCAAGCAGGCCCTGGGCGGTGGGTCGCTGGTCATCCTCGGTGATGGCAGGCAGCGGCGCGATTTTGTGTACATAGACGACGTCGTGGACGCGCTTTTCGCTGCTTCGACTGCCTCGGGTGTGGACCGTCAGATCATCAATGTCGGTTCGGGCCAGGAAGTGAGCATCAACAGCTTGGCCCGCTTGGTGGCGCGGGTTACTCAGCGCAAGGCGAACGTGATCCACAATGACCAGCAGAGTGGTGGCATCCGCCGCATGGCGGCCGATCTGCGGCGCGCTAAAGCGCTGCTTGGCTATGAGCCTCAGGTAGACCTGGAAACCGGCCTGCGGTTGCTGCTGAAGACCGATCCGCGGTTTCGCTAGCCAGCGGTTTAGGAGTGGTGACTCCCCCGCCTCTCTGCCCCCTTGCCCTTCCCCCGCGTGTGGTGTAGCCTAGTCCCTTGTGGGCGTCCAAGGCGGGCACAAGGCCCTAAGCTACTATCATCGCGATGTGTGCAGTGTACTAGCTATGGATGACGACCGGTGTGCCCACAGGTGCCCACCCGTAGAGCCATTGTGATTGGCTTACGGACACATTCACGCAGCCGTGGCTCATGGGATGACCGAAGTTGTTGTGCCAGTAGGTGCCGTGGATGGAATAGGCGCTGTAGAAGACCATCACCCAGGGCACGCCGGTTAGGTAGTAGCCAGGGCCGGACATGGTCGTCGAGCGTACCTTGTACCTGATGGTGTAGCGGCCCCGCGGCGTCGGCGTACGCGCCAAGCCCGTGCTCACTGTTATGATTTGCACGGCAGTGTTCCCCACGTAAGCGGTCAGCCTCTGGCTGCTGAGGTCAATGTCAATCCATTTGCCGCCGGTCGGCGCCGGAACGGGCGGACTGGGCGCGGGAGCTGGGGCTGGCGCACTCCCTGCCGCGGGGATGGTCAGCCGTTGTCCAACGTAAATGCGGTTGGCATTGGGCAGGCCGTTGGCCCTGACCAGCGTGGTGATGGTTGTGCCGTAGCGCAGGGCGATCCGCGCCAGCGTCTCGCCCCGCTGCACCACGTGGGTGCGCGTTGTGGTGCTCGGCGGCGAAGTCGGCCTGGATGCGCTCCCTGGCAAGCGCAGCCGCTGTCCCCACCAAACGAAGTTGGGATTCCGCAGTCCATTGGCCTGCATCATCGCGCTGACCGTGGTGCCGTAGCGCCGGGCGATCTGCGATAGCGTCTCGCCGCGTTGGACGATGTGATAGCCCCGGGCCGTGGATGGAGCGGGAGTGCTATAGCTGCTGGGGATGCGCAGCCGCTGCCCCCACCAAACGAAGTTGGCATTCCGCAGCCTGTTGACTTGCATCAGCGTGCCGACCGTGGTGCCGTAGCGCCGGGCGATCTGCGACAGTGTCTCCCCGCGTTGTACGATGTGTGTGGTGGTGCCCTGCGCTGCGATGGGTGTGGGTGGAATGACGAGGCATAAGACGATCACGACCAACGGCAGCCAACGTCTTGCTTTGATGTTCATCCGACGCTCCTTTGCATCTCCATTGCATCTCCATGCATTCTCAGTGAAATAAGAAGGTCAGGGTTCAGGCTTTCCGGCCCCCGGCGGGCGGCTACATAAGTAGTATACCACGTTTTGACCAGACTGACAACAGTCCATTTCCTGCTTGTGGCTGTACTGTGACAGGCGATAATGAAGACGCTACTTGTCGCCCCCGGTTACGTACGCCAGTAGACAATCTCGGCGAGTTGTGCTAGTATTGCCCCATGAGCACCGTAGACGGATCATTGCCCTATAACCTGAGTCGGGCAGCGGAGAAGTTCGATGCTGCCCAGCGTCGGGCGTTCATGCAGCATGTCCTGGCGCTGCTCACCGGCCGCTCGGACGAGTTGCTCTCCTTAGGTGAAGTGCGCCGGCTGCTGCGCGCCCGGCAGCAGCGGGACGAAGGCACGCGCATGATCGCCGTGGACCGCATCGTAGGCAGCGAGGGGCGCTATCAGGACTTCACCCGCACCTTCCTGCCGCGCGAGGGTGCGGACAGGAGCCGCTGGATGCGGTTGGATCGAGCGGTCAATGTGTTGGAGAACCTGCCGCCCATCGAGGTGTACGAGGTTGGAGAAGTCTACTTCGTGCGCGATGGGCATCACCGCGTCTCGGTGGCCCGAGCGAATGACATCCCCGAAATCGAGGCCCGCGTGATCAGGGTGGACACTCTGGTGTCCCTGGAGCCGGACGTGCAGCCGGAGGAGTTGATCCTCAAGGCCGGGGCGGCTGAGTTCCTGGAGGCGACGGGGCTGAAGAGCGTGCGGCCAGATGCCGACGTTGAATTGACGGAGCCGGGCCTCTACGGCCAGTTGCGTGAGCACATTGACGTCCATCGCTACTACCTGGGCCTGGAGCAGGAGCGGGAGATCCCCTACGAGGACGCGGTAGCCAGTTGGTACGACAAAGTGTACAGCCCGGTGGTGGCAGCGATCCGCGAAGCAGATGCCATGCGGGAGTTCCCCAAGCGCACGGAGGCTGACCTGTACCTCTGGATCAGCCACCGCCGCGAAGAACTGCGGGAACGGTACGGCCCGGAAGTGGACACCGAGGCGGCGGTCGCCGATTTCGCCGACAAGCACTCCGAGCGGCCCGTGGGCAAGGTGGTCAGGGGGGTGAAGCGCGCAGTGAAGGCGGCGGTGGGTGCTGCGACTGAACCGCTTGCTCCTGCCTTGCCTGCGCCCGATCAAGACGAAGGGATATTAGGGGAAGAAGCAGGAGAGACAGAATGAAGCGTCCCATGTTGCGCACCAAGATCGTCTGTACCATCGGCCCGGCCAGCCGGGAGTTGGAGATGCTGGCCAAACTCACGAAGGCTGGCATGGACGTGGCCCGCCTCAACTTCTCCCACGGCGGGCAAGAGGTTCACGGCGAGAACATCCGCCGCATCCGTGCCGTATCGGCCGAGTTGGGCAAGCCCGTGGCCATCCTCACCGACCTGCAAGGCCCCAAGCTGCGGGTGGGCACTATGCCGGAGGAGGGTCTGCTGCTGGAGGCGGACGAAGAGATCATCCTGACCACGGAGCCCATCGTCGGGCAGCCGGGCCGCGTGCCGGTGCAATACGACGAATTCTCCAAGGCGGTGGCTGCGGGTGATCGCATTCTCATTGACGATGGGCTGATCGAATTGGAGGTGCTGCACGCGGCGGACGCCGAAGTCGCCTGCCGGGTGATCGTTGGTGGCCTGTTGCAGACCAACAAGGGCATGAACCTGCCGCGGGCCTCGCTGGCCATCCCCGCCATCACTGACAAGGATCGTGACGACCTGCGCTTCATCCTGGAGCAGCAGGTGGACTGGGTAGCCCTCTCCTTCGTGCGCACGGCTGAGGAGGTACTGGAACTCAAGGGGATGATCCGCGAACTCTCCGCCCCTGGCCGCCCGACGCCGGTGATCGCCAAGATCGAGAAGCCGGAGGCAGTGGAGAACATAAATTCCATCATCGCTGCCGCCGACGGCATCATGGTGGCCCGCGGCGACCTGGGCATCGAGACCTCGCCCGAGGTGGTGCCCATGGTGCAGAAGATGATCATCGCCAAATGCAACGCAGCGGGCAAGCCGGTGATCACAGCCACGCAGATGCTGGACAGCATGATCCGCAACCCCCGCCCTACCCGCGCCGAGGCCAGCGACGTGGCCAACGCTATCCTCGACAGCACCGACGCCATCATGCTCTCGGGCGAGACGGCGGTGGGCAAATACCCTGTGCGTGCCCTGCAGACGATGGCGCGCATCGCGCAGGAGGCGGAGCGGAGTCTGGGCAGTTGTAGGGAGAGGGGGCCTTCGCCGCCGCCGCGTGAGGCCAGCATCGCCGAGGCGGTTAGCCATGCCACCTGCGAGACGGCGAGTGATCTGGATGGGGTAGCCATCATAGCTCCCACCGTCTCTGGTCACACCGCCCGCACACTGGCCCGGTTTCGTCCCTGCTGTCCCGTCATAGCCGTGACCCCCAGCCTCACGACGCAGCGCCAATTGATGCTCTACTGGGGCGTCTATCCCTTGCTCTCTCGTCGCAGCGACAGCACCGACGAGGTCATTGCCGATGCGGTGGAGGCGGCACGACGGCGTGGCTTTGTGACCGAGGGAGACGTGGTGGTGGTGACGGCGGGTGCGGCCGGCAGCGCGCCAGGCACCACCGACTTGATGAAAGTGCACGTCGTTTGAGGTTGCAGGTTTGGGGTTCGGAGTTTGGGGTCAGAGAAAG
>DFBV01000277.1:5463-7139 GCA_002366755.1 Anaerolineales bacterium UBA3071 | reverse complement strand
AAAACATCCAATTCCGTGGCAGCCCGATTAGTTACTCGGGTTCTTTGTTATCAACCCTGCAACCACGAACTGCTGTGCAGCCCCGCCCAGCGCGCCCGCAGTTTGTCCAGCGTCATCGCCTGCCGCAGCACGTCGAAGTCGGGGTGGCGGAAACCACCCAGGAGCAGCAGCGCCAGTCCGTAGGCGACGCAGCCGAGGAGCACGGCCAGCGGCAGCGAGAAGGCGCGCAGCGCGGCGATGACCGAGGCCATGACCGCCGCCGCGGCCCCCGGCCGCCAGACGATGTCCAGCCAGGAGATGGGGGCCACGTGCCGCCTCACGCAGATGTGGAAGAGGATGAGCAGCACCAACTCGGATGGAATGAGGATCAGTGCCGCCGCCGCATAGCCGAAGCGCGGTATGAAGATCAGGTTGGTCACGAGGTTGAAGACCACCCCGATGACGAAGGCCCTGGTCAGGAAATGCTGCTGGTTGACAGCTATGAGCACGTACTGCGTCACCGAGTTGACGAAGCCGATGGGAATGGAAAGGATGAGCAGCCGCAGAGCAATGGCCGAGCCGGGAAGGTACTCCGCCCCGCCCAGGATGCTGATCAGGGGTTCGGCAGTGAAGAGCACGAAGACCACGACGGGCAAGGCGATCATCAGGAGCAACCGCAGCGCCAACCGGTAGGCGCGCACCAACGATTCCTGCGAATCGTGTGCGAAGCGAGACATGATCGGGAAAATGGCCAAGGTCAAGTAAGAGGGAATAACGTTCAAGCCATCCAACCACTTGAGGCCCGCCGAGTAGATGCCTACTGCCGCCGCGCCGCTCAGCGGCCTCAGGATCCAGATGTCAATGCGCCAGAAGATGGTCGCCAGCAGGTGGTTGATCATCAGCGGGAAGGAGAGCCCCATCATCTCCCGCTGCAGCCCACGGTCTGTTTCCAGGCGTGGCGTGAAGAGCTTCTGCCGGAGCAGGATGTAGAGCCATATCGCCTGCACGCTGTTCATCAGCAGCGCTACACCAGCCAGCCCGACGAAGCCCCATTCCAGCGGCGGCAGCAACACCAGCGCTCCCAGCGCCACCTTGCTGAGGGCGATGGCCGAGGCCAGCCCCGCCGGAAATTCCATCTTCTCGTAGGCGTTGAAGGTGGCGCTCACGGCATCGGCGAAGCTGGCAAAGAGCAACGCAATGGAAAAGAGGGCAATCGCCGCTGCTTCCTCGCCGGTCAGTCCGCCCCAGCGCCAATAGCCCAATACCAGCAGGAGGATCACCGGCAGCGAGGCCAGCCACAGCTTCACGCGCAGCGCCACCACGTTGCTGAAGAAGCGGCTGGCCCCTTCGCGGGCCTTGGCGACCTCGCGAGTCAACAGCGTGCCCAGGCCAAAACGAATGATGATCTCAAAGAAGGTATGGAAGGCGATGGCGAAGGTGTAGCTTCCTTCGCCGCCGGGGCTGAGCACACGCAGCCGTAGCATGGCGAAGACAAAGTCCACCCCTTTGTTCAGAAGGGACATGCCCATGGGGATGAGCGTGTTCTTGGCCACGCGCTGCACGGCGTGTTCTTCCCCTTGCGCTTCGCGGTAGAAGCGCCCCCAGGCCCACCAGCCAGCGAGCAGGAACAACGTCACGCCAGACAGGAAGCTGGTGTACAATCCGACTTGAAAGGAACGAGGCATGTAGCTGAAGCG
>DFBV01000277.1:4562-5407 GCA_002366755.1 Anaerolineales bacterium UBA3071 | reverse complement strand
GGTATTGGGGATTGGGCATCGGTTTCGTTGTCTGTAGCCTGAGGCTCTGTGGTCACGTAGGCTTTCCAGCCGGGGGAGAAGCTATCGGCTAGCACCAGCCAGGCAGGTTGATTCAGTTCCGCCTCCACGAAGACCTCGTTGAGACCATACGAACTCACCGCCGCTGGCTGCATAGCGCAAGAAGCAAGCAATTGCATCCTGCTCCCTGCCTCTTGCATCCTGCCTCTTGCATCTTGCTCCTTGCCTCCTGATCCCTGATCACCGATATCTGATACCTGATCTCCAGTATCTAGCAGCAGCATCGTGCGCGGATCAAAGCCCTCTGGCCAGCCGTTGACTCCCTTCTCGTCCTCACAGTGCATGACGAAAGCCCTGGGGAAGGCACCCTCGTTGCGATAGACCTTGATCTCGTGATCGTAGACTTGCGTGTAGCCGGAGTTGGGCACATGCTGCGTGGTGAGGACGTACTTGACGCCCAGGAGATCGAGGAGCGGGGAATCGAGCGAAGAGACTTCCGATAGAGGGGCGATGCGGTTGAAAAGCAGTTCATCCTGCTCCTCAATGCGCTCCATGAACTCAACGTATCGGCGGGGGATGATGGAATCGTAACCACGCATGTCGTGGAAGCCGTAGAACATGCCCACGTTGGCGTTGAAGGTCTTCTCGTCGGGAGCAATGAAGGTGGTGAAGCGCCACAGACCATCATCCTGACGCAGAAACTCGACCACTGGCGGCGTGAATTCCAGCAACCTGGGATCGGCGGCGGGGTTGAAGCCGTGGCCAAACAACCAGAGATCGAAAAGCACCAGAGCGATAGCAATGAGGCTCCAGAGCGGGACTCGCCG
>DFBV01000277.1:0-4516 GCA_002366755.1 Anaerolineales bacterium UBA3071 | reverse complement strand
CGATGCGTGATGCGTGAAACTCTACACTCCAGAGCAGCAGGGCCCCCGCAAGGGTCGCCATGACACCGAACTTCAGCAGATTCGGCGACTGATAGCTCCAGAACGCGCTCCCGTCGGCAAACACAGCCTGGGCCAGGTCTGATCTGTTCACGACGAACTGCCCCAGGGAGATAAAGGGGGCGGGAACGAACAGACTGGCAGCGAGCAGCGCCAGCACGCCCACGCCACTCACCAGCGCCACCCAGCCCAAGGCACGGGATAGGGGCACGGCACGTCGAACCCCGAACTCCGAACTCTGGACCCCGAACCCCGAACGCCGAACCCTGAACTCCGAACGCAAGAGGTCGAACCCGAATCCCGCCAGCACAGCCATGCTCAGCGTATATGGGAGAACCCATCGAAACGCCGAATGGAGCTGTTTGTACCCGGGCAGTCCGTAGAACAGTATCGCGTACAGCGGCGTGCCAAAGGCAAACAGGAGCGACAGCACCGCCAGCATCGCAAACAGCCCCACCGGCTGTGCCCTGCCTTCATGTTGCTCGTTGCCTTCTTTTTCCTCCTTTCCCTTTCGCCTCCATGGCAACTGGCCCAGCACGCCAATGACCGCCAGAAGCAGCGTCAGAATGCCAACGTAGTTCCCTCCCTCAACGTAGTTCTTCACTCCCCAGTCAATCGCTCGGGCCGGCGCTCCCGCTGCACCGACGGGTATCTGCCACGCTTGACTCCACAGGTCCCAGTACGTGTGATGGCTGGGATTACCGAAGATGTCAGGGACGAAGAAGGTAAGGATCTGCCTCGTAGGCCAGGCCCAGCCCACGACCTCGCCGTAGCCCACCGAACCCTGGCGAAAGCTGGCGCTCACCAGTTCGTAGAGCGGCATGAGCTGCACTGCGCCCATCGCCAGACCCAGTCCGACCATGACCATCAGCCAGGCCGCCAGTCGCAACGCTGGCCGCGGCGTGCCTAGCCGTCGCCACAACTGCACCAACCGCCAGGCAGCGTAGAAACCAGCAACCAGCAGGGTGTAGTAGGTGACTTCAACGTGACCGGCCAGCGTGTTCACCCCTAGCACCAGCGCCCCCGCCACTACGTACGGCACCGGAGAATACCGAATGTTCCCCTTCGCCTCTTGTTTGCGCACGATGATCTCGATGCAGGCCAACAGCAGGGGGAGCCAAGCGGCAGCAGCGATGATCATGCTGAAAACCACGCTGACGATGAAGAACCCGCTGAACATGTAGACCACACTCGCCAGCAGAGCGGCCGGCCGACGCATCTGCAGCACGCGGGCGAAGATGTACGTGCAAACGCCTGCCACCGCGATGTGCAGCCAGGTGAAGATGCCGTAGGCGCGGCTCAAGGGCAGAACGTAGAAGATCAGGCTGAGAGGGTAGAGAGCAGAATGCTGTCCGGCCGCCAGAAAAGGTACACCGGCGAAGATGTAGGGGTTCCACAGGGGGATCTCGCGGGCCTGTATCGCCTCACGGATCAGCCGCTTCCAGACGTAGTTTTCCAGGAGGAGATCGCTTAGCAGTTCGTTGTGCGGGACGCTCACCCCATGCTCGGCAGCATAGCTGGCCCACGGCTCGAAAGCGAAGAGGTTGTCAACGGGGAGCAGGGTCCTGCCGCCCAACGTGACAGCCCCAAACCACAGGAGAGGGAGCATGATGAGCACCAGGACGATGGCCGCGTCGCGTCCGTGTTTGCGGATCACTGCCCGCCCTCCCTGCCTGTCATAGCACCAGAAAGGGGACTACGTCGTAGCCGTCGGTAGCGCCACTTGATCTCCCACACCCGCCAGGCGGCCTCCAACTTAATCGGCACCGACATCTTCGAACGACCGATGCGGCGATCCTCGAAGTATATTGGCACTTCCAGCACGCGGAAGCCAAGTTTCTCTGCAACGTAGGCCATTTCGACCTGAAAAACGTAGCCGCCAGAGTGGATATCGCTCAACTCAATGGCCTCCAGGACCTCTCGGCGCCAGCATTTGAAGCCGGCGGTAACGTCCCTCACTTGCAGCCCGAGGATAATCCGACCGTACGCAGCGTTTGCCCACCAACTCAGCAACCGTCGCCACCAGCTCCAGCGTTCGTCCAACTGGCCGCCGGGCACATAGCGCGAACCAACCGCCACGTCCCAATCAGCCATCTTGGATAGGAAAACGGGCACATAGGCAGGGGAGTGAGAGAAGTCAGCATCCATCTGCACAATGTAGTCAGCCCCCGCGGCCAACGCGCGCTGGAAGCCCTCGACATAGGCCCTTCCCAGCCCCCGTTCTCCAGATCGATGAAGTATCTGGATGCGCTTGGGATGCTGCGCTCGCAGTTGCTCTGCAATGTCCCCTGTGCCGTCGGGCGAATCGTCATCAACGATCAGGACGTTCAGGTTATCCACATCGAGAGACAGCAGTTCTGCGACCATGGTGCGGATGTTGTCCGCCTCGTTGTACGTGGGAACAACGACAGTCACGTTGGGCGCAGTTGAAAGCGCCGACTGAGGTGAATCCTGCAACTCCATAATGGGCCAATTATACACCGACTCCAGGCAAAGGTCAATCACTATCCAGGGGATGCGCAGTGGAAGCCGAGGAGGCTTCGCAGCCCGGGAGAAGCGAAGTGATGCTACCTGCAGTTTGCCAAGAATGCAAGATCGGAGTATAATTCGCCCCCCGTTTAGAGCCCTGAGTGAGATGCCGAAGAGGTCATTTCCGGCTTTCGAGGCGTTTTCTCGATACTTGGCTGTGGACCACAGGCAAAGAGCACAATTGACTTTCCGGAGATGAATGGCTCAAAACAGCCTCGCTAGACAGTCCATGCAATTGAGTCGGCGGTTCGAGGGGTGCAGAGAAGCCCCTGCGGAGATGAGGAAATGGCTAGCCGAATCCTGTTCGTGGGCAAGACCGATTCCAGGCTGGCGCGGACGTGGTCGCGCGTAAGAGCCAAAGGCTACGACGTGACGGTGGTCCGCAGCCGGAAGCCGGCGCTAGAACTCATCGAAATCAACCCTCCCCGAGTCGTGGTGGTGGACATGACCGTGCCACGCACCGGTGCCGAGAAGCTATGCCAAACGTTGAAAAAGCACAGGCCCAACATCCCCATCTTGCTTCTGGTAGATGATGAACAGTGCCCTCCCAAGCTACCTCACGAGAGAACTCTGAGCCGGGCAGCAAGCTATCGCAGACTCAGCAGCGCCCTCTCCAGGCTCTTGAAGGAACACCCCGAGCATGTGCTCAGAGTCGGCTCGCTCAGCCTCGATCTCGCAACGCATGTTGTGCACAGCCTGAAAGGCACAACCCGCCTGTGCCCGAAAGAGGTACAGCTCCTGGCGACGTTTATGCATCATTCGGGCAAGGTGTTGAGGCACGGGTTTCTAATGAAGGAAATCTGGGGGACCGACTTCGTTGACGACCTGGGGACATTGTGGACCCACGTTTCCTCGCTGCGCAGGAAAATCGAGCCATACAGGGACCGCCGCGTGTACCTGTACACCATCCGGGGTATCGGCTATCGACTCGATGTGTGGCCTGCACCGGCCGGAGAGTGAGCACAGCAGTTGAGGGGGCCTGCGTTCTGAACTCAGTAGGCAGGGATGTCGCAGCGACGCGACATCCCTGCTGCTGTGTCAGAGCTGACTGTGCCACGGTTCTGCACCTGGCACCACCTCATCATCCCCAACGACCCGGAAGCTGCGGGTCGGTTCGCCGTGCAGACTCGGCGGCAACGCCGGCGACTGGAACGGCGAGAACCACGGCGACGCATTGCCCCCACTCGGACTGACCACGATCACCGGCGGCTGCGCACGCTCTCGATACCGCCGTCGCTCCTCCATCATCCCACGCTCCTGCACCCGCCGCGTCACCCCCACGATCAGCAAGCTCGTCGGTATGCTCGCCGCTACCCCGAAGATCACCCCGATCACCACCGCCATGGCGTCCGTGCTCATCCGCTGACCCACGATCACCGCCAACACCGCCACGAACACCAACCCCACCGCTGCCAATACCCGCTTGGCCGTCATCGCACACCTCCTCTGTGTCAGGTGTTAGTGATCAGGTACCAGGTATCAGTATCACGCCCTCTGATACTCGATCACCGACCACTGATCGCTCTGTCACCACCCTCTCTCCATCTTCGATCCGCCAATATCTAATATCCAGTATCCAATATCCATTCTCTGATCTCCCTCTCCTCCACCCACGCCGCCTGAAACCGCACGACCTGCCCCTTGTTCACCAGCAGGAAGTCCCCTCGCCCCAACAACTTCTCTGCTCCCGTCCCCCTCATCCCTGCCGCCACCTTCGCATCCTCCGGTGACGCCACGCTGCCCACCAGCCGCAGCGGGAAGTTCGCCTTCACCAAACTCCCCACCACCGCTGCCGTCGGCTTCTGCGTGCACGCTACCACATGCACCCCTGCCTTCCGCCCTCACTGCATCAGCCGAGTCAGCGCCCTGTTCACCGCCGAGCCCCCCACCTGCATCAGATCCGCCAACTCGTCTATGGCCAGTACGATCC
>DFBV01000176.1:6238-10813 GCA_002366755.1 Anaerolineales bacterium UBA3071 | reverse complement strand
GACGCCACTGATCAGGATGTTCGTATCAATCACGGCGCGTGGCATCACGGTTATCCAACTCACTGTCGACGTCGTTCAGCGCGCACGGCCGCCACCGCTTCGGCGACTATGGTTTCAACTTCTTCCAATGGGATGTCAGCATTGCGCTCGGCCATGTCGTCGAGCAGTTGGCGCAGCGAGCGGCGCGCCAGTTCCCGTTCTTGGGCTCGGAAACGCTCCCATGTCTCCGCCTCTTGGGCATCCACGATCATCAGTTCCGGCTGTCCGAAGTATTCGACGATCACCGGTTCGCCGTTGATGCGCACCCAATCACGGATTTCTCTGGTTTTGGTTCGCAGATCTGTAGCACTAATGATCCTGGCCATGTCTTGCCTCCTTTTTGCATCTTTATGAACTTCGTACAAAGTATACAAAATTTGAGGCGGATTGTCAAATCTCAGCGTTCCGTGGGTGGGCAATGGCTGTGCGCAGGTGGATCAGCCCATGCGCACCGCCGTGCCGCTGACGGAGACCATGAGCATGCCCTGGCGGATGACCTCGTAGTCAAGATCCACACCGACGACGCCGTTGCCCCCTTTGGCAGCCGCTTCTGAGGCCATTTCTTCCAGGGCAATGTCGCGGGCCTTGCGCACTTCCTCCTCGTATGCTTTGGAGCGCCCGCCGATGATGTCGGTGATGCTGGCCAGGAAATCGCGGCCGATGTGCGCGCCCAGGATGGCCTCGCCAGTGACGATGCCCAGGTATTCCTCGATGGGACGACCTTCGATAGTGGGTGTAGTGGTGATGATCATTGTTTCCTCTTCTGAAAAGAGTTCAAATCCCTTCAACATGTGCAGGGAGTTCGTCATGATGTCGAGAAACTATGACTCTGGTTTTGACATCCCTACTTACAAAGGGACTGGCAAATCCAGATATCGATTTTGTTGGGCCAATGTCGGACTTCCTGATGTACTGTTCAGATGCCCGAAGCATACCGAAAAAGTCGATTCCGGTTTCCTCGGTACTGTACCGTGAATCATGGGCAAAAGCGGAATCGACTTTCTGGAGACGAATCGCTCAGAACAGCCTCTCTGAACATTCTATGTTTAATTCAGCCCACCTTCTCCACGATGAGAAGGAAATCCACAAAGGTGGCAGGGAAGGGGGTAACGTTCGGGATTATTGCTACGATTTCGCCCTCCAGGCTATTCAGGAATTGCTCCAATGCGCTCTGATCTCTTGTCATCCTGATATTGAATCGGTGAACTCTGTATTTCATTGTAATAGGTTCTCCTTCGTAATAGGTTCTCCTTCTGGCTTGCGCTGCCCAACAGCGGATTCGCGGAAGGCAAACGCCATTGTTGACACCGCGCCTCCAAATCCACATGGGGGTTGTCGGCGGCATCCACTAGCAGCCAGACCCTGGTACGAAAGGGCAGAGGTGCAGAGGTGCGGGAGGCAGAGGTCTTCTCCCCTGCTCCTCTGCACCTCTGCGCCCTTGTTCCCCAGCTCCCTAGTCAAGCCCTAGTCGGCGGCGACGCTCACCGAGCTGGAGCTCGATCTCGTTCCGCTCCAACACCTCGTCCATCTGCTTGTCCAGACGGCCGGCCACCATCTCCATCTCCGCCGTAGCCCGGTCCAGCCGCTGGCGGATGCCCTCGGCGATGCGTGCCACGTCGGTGTCGCCCGCGCCCACCAGGTCGTCCAGTGAGCGAATGGCCCGAACGCTGATCTCCTTCGATCGCGCCAGGTCCAGCAGCGCCTGCAGTTCTTCCCTCTCCTGCTTGGTGGTCGTCAGCTTGGCTTCTAGCTTCAGCTTGGCGTCCATCAGCTTCTGATGCTCGGCGGTGAGGTTCTCGAATTGCGTGTTGTAGTCGGCGAGAAGACGATTGGTGGAGTTGAGCTTGCTCTGGGCCGCCACGGCCAAGGTGTCCTTGCTCTCCTCCAGGAAGAGGTCAATGTTCTTGTCCAGTTCCGTGGATTTGGCCTTGTACTCCTTGAGCCTGCGCTTGATGGTCTTCACCTGGCCGCCGACGGTGGCGACGGCGTCTTCCAGGTCCTCTAGATTGTCCTCAATCTGGCGGATGTACTGGTCGATGACGGCGACAGAATTCTGCCGCAGTGCCGCGTCCACCATCGCATGTAGGTTGGCCCTGATGAGGACACCCACTTTTTCCAACAGAGATGCCATTGTTCATAACCTCCTTTAGGTGATAAGTAGACAAGTAGACAAGGAAACAGGTAGACAAGGGAGGGGGAATGCGGGCTTCCGCTTGTCACTGTCACAGGTCTTCTTGTCGTTCTGTGACTTGCATCTGCAAGTTCGTCTGCATTCTAGCACGCAGCATGGGCGATCGCTTGACGCCCGCCGGACATCAGGCTGACATGGAGGCTGGTAGGTTGGTAGACTGGTAGATTGGTAATTGGGGGAGTGGTGCGATGACCAATGTACCAATCTACCAGTTTCCCAATGTACCAACCTACCGATCTACCCGCTCACCAGCTTATACCCCCGACTACGTATTGTGAGCAGGTAGCGGGGATTGCTGGTATCCGGTTCGATCTTGGCCCGCAAACGGCTCATCAGCTTGTCCACGCGGGCATCGTCCACTTCATCAATGTACTCCTCTCCCCACACCGTCTCGACGATCTGGTACTTGTCGCAGATTTTGTTCAGCCGGCCATAGAGGAGCAGGAGCAAGCGGTATTCTAGCTCCGTCAACGTGGGCGTCATGTGGCCATTCACGTACACATCGCCAGCGTCCACGTCTACCCACACCCCCTGCTGTCCAGGTCGCCGCGCCACATGTTCCCGCTGCACGAACTCGGCGAACAGGCGGCAGAAGAGGATTGGTTCCTCGTCCGAACCGATGAGCACCCCTTTGCGGCGTAAGGAGATCAGTTCCTCCGGTGTGGGGGTATCGCCGGGGGCGAAGAGAGCCAGCAGCCCGTCCCGTTCGTCTTTGGTCAGATCGTCCCAGGTTTTTGCGCACTCCGAGCGGAGGTTCGTATCCCGTTGCAGTTGCGCCGCTACCTCGCGGTGGATGATCCACTCCTGTGTGGCATCGCGAACCGGCTCGCCCGTTACCGGCCCCAGCACGCGGCAGACTCCTTCCAGTAGGCTGAGGTGCCCTCCCGCCCATTGCAGGATGAAGGCCACGTCGTTCGCGCTGAAGGTGACGCCCTCGTTGGCGGCGAAGGCGGCGATGAAGCTCCGGGCATCCGCTTCGTCAAACGGCTTCAGGTACCAGGTGTGATGGGCGAACAGCTCATTGAACTCTTCCACCGCCCGCCCGCTGCGGATCTCCGGCAGCCGCTGGTTGGTGGCCGTCACGTAGGTCATGCTGCGCGCGTACCTGTCCTTCAGCGCCCGTAGATTGAGGAACACCTGTGCGTCGAGAGCCGCCAGCGGATCGTCGAACTCGTCGAACAGCAGCACCAGACGGCGCTGCAGTCCGTCGTTGACCACAGCCATGGCATGGGAGAAGCTCAGCGGCACCTGGAAGTCGCTGGCAGGTTGGATCAGGTTGGCGTAGGCATCCCGCACCTGGCCGAGCAGTGTTTCGGTTCCGGCCATCCGCTGGAGCGAATCCAGGAAGCAGCGCAGGATCAGCTCGTAGAAGCCCTGTTCTGTCATGTCCAGCATGTGGTTGAAGTCCACGTAGGTGAAGACGCACTCTTCCGCCTGTGGTCCCAGGTGGGCCGTCTGCACCAGCGGATCGGCCAGCAGGCGTAGCAGATCTGACTTGCCGACATTGCTCATGCCGACGACGGAGCAGCATTCTCCTTCAGTGACACAGTCGAGGACGAAACGGACATCGGCCGGACGGGGATGGGCAACAGTGGCCGTTTTGTCTGAGTTCATGACTTCTCTCCGGGAAATCTCTGCCCCGCAAACCTTGACGGATCGACAAGTGTGTGGTATGATGGTGATGAAAGCAGAAGAAAGGGATTGCCAAGACCGCTCGGCAATCCAGGTGTTGGATTCTCTTGCTCAGGGGATGACAAAGACATTGTATCTGAACACCGCTTCCTAGGCAAACCGGGGGCGGCGTTTTGTATTGACAAGTGGACTTCGAAATGAGGTAATGACATGAGCGAACCATCTGACAAGCGGAGAACAGCTTCGAAGGGGAAACGCAGGCATGAGCCAGAGCGGAGTCAGCGACGATGGCCGACGCTACCGGTCTGGGCAGCCGCTCTGCTGGTGGGCGTGATTGCTGTAGTGGCCTACCTGGGCATCCGCGCCGGTGACTTCGTCTGGGATGACCAGATATTGCTGGTGGAGTGGCCCTACTACCGCGATCCATCGCTCTTTTCCCAGGCACTCACGCGTAACCTGCCTTTCTCACCCAACTACTTCCGCCCTGTGGTGGCACTCACCTTCTTTGCCAACCATGCCCTGCATGGGCTCGTAGCCTCAGGCTACCGCCTGACCAACGTGCTGTTTCACGCGCTGACGTCCGTACTTGCCTACCTGCTGCTGCGTCGCTGGCTCAGCGTTGGCGGCGTGAGGGGGGATGCAGACCCGCAGCACGCGGCCAGGGAGCCGCTCCAGGAATGGCTGGCCCTCGGTTTAGCACTCCTGTTCGCCTG
>DFBV01000176.1:0-6202 GCA_002366755.1 Anaerolineales bacterium UBA3071 | reverse complement strand
TGCTGGCCTCGTTGCGTGCGAAGAAGGGGCAAACCCAGGTGTTGTTGGCCGTGGGCGCCGGTCTGGCCTTCCTGCTGGCCCTGGGCTCCAAGGAGATGGCGGTCACCTTACCCTTCCTTTTGTTGACTTTCGATGCTCTGCAGGGTGCTCGCTGGTGCCGGCGCTGGCCCATCTATCTGGCTGTCGTCGCGGCAGGGGCGATCTACCTGGCGCTGCGCACCGCTGGCTTGGGCTATCTATATCAGCCCCAGCCGGGTGCGGCGCTGCCGGTGGGCGATCCGCTCCAGCATCTGTTGGTGGTCGGCCGCTCCGTCGCCCGCTACCTGCTGCTCCTGGTCTGGCCCTTTGGCACGCTGGCGCCGATCCATTTCAGCACGCTTCCCGTGCCCCGGACCGATCCGCTGGCCTGGGTGGAACTGAGTGTGGTGCTGGCTCTGCTGGCTTCGTTGATTTGGGCACTGCTGCGGCGCAAACGAGCCGCCTGGCTGTGGCTGGCGTTCGCCATCAGCCTGTTGCCGGTGGTCAACATTCTGCCGCTGGAGCTGCGAGGTGGGGCCATCGTTGCCGAGCGCTTCTTGTACCTGCCATCGTTTTTCTTCGTCCTGGCGTTAGGCGTTACAGCGTTGCCGCTGATGAGACGTCTGGGGTCATGGGCAACGACCGCGGATCGCCGCTGGCTGCTGCCCGCGATCGGAGTGGTGGGTTCAGCCTTCCTGGCCGCCTGCCTGGTGACGACGCTGAGCATCGTGCCTCACTGGCGGGACGACCAGTCGCTGTGGGAATGGGCGTCCGCGCGGGCGCCGGATTCCAGCTTGCCCTACACCAATCTCTCTCGTGTGGCATTGGACAACGGCGACTGGATGTTGGCGCTGGAGTACGCCGATCAGGCGCGGGCGTTAAACCCTGATGATGCCACCGCACACAACAACGCTGGCAGCGCTCTGCTGAACACCGGTCAGGTGGCTGGAGCGGAGACGGCGTTTCGTCAGGCGTTGGCCCTGCAGCCTGAGAACACCCTGTACTGGACGAACCTGGCGGCGGCATTGGCCTCCCAGGGGCGTCCTGAGGAGGCCACAGAGGCAATAGAGCAAGAGGTTCTGAACCGCGATCCTTCGTTTGGCCCTGCTCATGCCCTGTTGGGTGCGCTCTACCTGAGCCGCGGACAGCCTGAGGAAGCAGTCGTTGCGCTGGAACAGGCACAACGCTACCTCCCTGACCCTGACATCATTCGGAGCGATTTGATCGAGGCACTGCTCGCCGCAGGGCAGATTGACAAGGCATTGGGTCTTCTGGAAGGTGTCGAACCGTTGCCTGCAAAGCGGTGGGTGGAACTGGGGAATCAGTTGGCGACAACGGGCCAGCCGGAGGCAGCGCTGAAGGCCTACGAGCAGGCGCTTCAGGTCAACGCCAGCGTCGGGGGACTGGACAGATCTGAGCTGGTGCTCCTGCACGTGCAGCGCGCTGCCGTGTATCAGGCATTGGGCGATTTGGACAAAGCGGAAGAAGCTGCTTTTGTGGCCATGATGACGGATCAATCGGAACCGCTGGTGCACAAGGCCATGGGAGACCTGCTACGGGCCCGGGGCTCGCTGGCTGCTGCTCAAAAGGCCTACGAGCGCGCTCAGAAAATGGCTCCCAGTATCCCCGACATCTACTTCGATCTGGGTGAGGTACTTTGGGACCAGGGGAAGCAAGAGGAGGCGCGACAGAAGTTCGACCTCTACCTGCAGATGGCGCCCAATGGTCAGCATGCTGAGGATGCGCGGGGTTATCTGAACCCTTGAGCGATGATTGCCCTTCCCGCGTTGTCGGTGCTGCCGTAGGGTTCCTAACGCCGCTTGCGTCGCTTGCGGCGTTTTTTTCTGCTCCCGGACGTTTGAGCAGCCGGCGCGCCCGCCTTCTGTTGCTGGGCCGACGGGGACCCTTCCCGTTGCATGTCCTGACGCATGTGACAGTGCTTGTACTTCTTGCCGCTGCCGCACCAACAAGGATCGTTGCGTCCCGGGCGCGCATCGGCTGATCGGGCAGGCTGCGGCGCGGCACGTCCGTCGAAGCCAGGGCGCACGGCGCGCATCGGACGGACCGGTTGCCGCACCAATACAGCGTGATAGATGGCGTGCACGACGTCATGCTGGATGTCGCCAAGCAGGTCCAGGTACATCTCGTGCGCCTCGCGCTTGTAGGCCACCAGCGGGTCCTGCTGCCCATAGGCACGCAGGCCAATGCCTTCCCGCAGTACGTCGAGATCGGTCAGGTGGCGCACCCAGCGGTTGTCCACGGCCCGCAGCATGACCAGCCGCTCGACGCGGCGCATCTCCTCGCTGCCCAACTGTGCTTCTCGCTGATCGTAGGCCGCGTGAGCGCGGTCGGTGAGATCGGAGAGGATTTGGCCGTTGGAGAGCTGCGCCCAGGTGGTAGCGATGTTACGTGGCAGCGTGTCCGGCGGGAAGATGGGCGTCACAACGCCGGCCACGGCCTTCAGGTCCCATTCTTCCTTGTCCGATGAGGCGGTGAAACTGTTGACCAGGCCAACCAGTTCCTCCTCGACCATGCGCAGCACGGTGGGTTTCATCGTCGGCTCGCTGAGGATCTTGCGCCGCTGCGCGTAGATGACCTCCCGTTGCTTGTTGACCACGTCGTCGTACTCGAGAACGTGCTTGCGGATGTCGAAGTTGTGTCCCTCCACCCGTTTCTGGGCGCTCTCGATAGACTTGGACACCAGATTGTGCTCGATGGGGATGTCTTCCTCCAGGCCGAGGCGGTCCATGATGTTGGCCACGCTCTGCCCGCCGAAACGGCGCATGAGGTCGTCTTCCAGCGAGACGTAGAATCGGGAGGAGCCGGGATCTCCCTGGCGGCCGGAGCGGCCGCGCAACTGGTTGTCAATGCGCCGCGCCTCGTGCCGCTCGGTGCCCAGCACGTGCAGGCCACCCAGTTCTAGCACTTTCTGCTTGTCCTGCTCGCATTCCGATTTGGCTTTGGCCAGCGCCTCCTCCCACACCTCCGGCTCCAGAGCCGTCAGATCGTATCCTTGGCTGCGCAGCCGCTCGCGGGCCTGTCCTTCCGGATGGCCTCCCAGTAGGATGTCCACGCCGCGGCCGGCCATGTTGGTGGCGATGGTCACCGCGCTGGAGCGCCCGGCCTGGGCGATGATGTGCGCCTCCTTCTCGTGGTGCTTGGCGTTGAGCACCTGATGAGAGACCCTCCTCCGCTTGAGGAGGCCCGAAAGGTATTCGGAGGTTTCGATGGCGATGGTGCCCACCAGCACCGGCCGCCCTATGCGGTACAACTCTTCGATCTCTGCTACGATGGCCCGGAACTTGGCCCGCTGGGTCTTGTACACCACGTCAGGGTAGGGCTCGCGGATCAGCGGCAGGTGCGTGGGGATGATCGTCACGTCCAGGTCGTAGATCTTGCCGAACTCCTCGGCTTCCGTGGCTGCCGTGCCGGTCATGCCTGCCAGCCGGTGGTACATGCGGAAGTAGTTCTGGAAAGTGATGGTGGCCATCGTCAGGCTCTCCCTCTGTACCCGTACCCCTTCCTTGGCCTCGATAGCCTGGTGTAGCCCCTCCGAATAGCGGCGGCCGTGCATCAGGCGGCCGGTGAACTCGTCCACGATGATCACCTCACCGTCCTTGACGATGTATTCCCGGTCCCGCCTGTATAGTGCGTGAGCACGCAGGGCATTGTCCATATATGGGGTCAGGTGGAAGTTCTCGGAGGAGTAGAGGTTGCCGATGCCCAGCGAACGCTCGATTCTGGCGATGCCCTGCTCGGTGAGCGTGGCCACCCGCGCCTTTTCGTCCACGATGTAGTCGCCGCTCTCATCCTCTTCGCTGCCGAGGCGCAGGCTAGGCACCAGCCTGGCGAAGGTGCGGTAGTGGTCGGCCGACTCCTGGGCGGCGCCGGAGATGATGAGCGGCGTGCGCGCCTCGTCAATGAGAATGTTGTCCACCTCGTCCACGATGGCGTAGCACAGCTCCCTCTGCACGCGCTGCTCCAGGTCCGCCACCATGTTGTCCCGCAGATAGTCGAATCCGAACTCGTTGTTGGTGCCGTAGGTGATGTCGGCGTTGTACGCTTCCCGCCGCTGCACGGGACGCAGATGCTGGTAGCGGTCGTCGGCTGCGGGATAGTCGGGGTCGAATAGGAAGGATCCCAGGCGGGGGTCTGCTGCCCCCGACTGAATCACTCCCACCTCCAGACCCAGCAAGTGGTAGATAGGACCCATCCACTGCACGCCGAACTTGGAGAGGTAGTCGTTGGGGGTGACCAGGTGCGCTCCCCGCCCCACCAGCGCGTTAAGGTAGAGGGCAAGCGTGGCCACCAGCGTCTTGCCCTCGCCCGTTTTCATCTCGGCGATCTTGCTCTGGTGCAGCACGATGCCGCCGACGAGTTGCACGTCGTAGTGGCGCAGGCCGATGGTGCGGCAGGCGGCCTCGCGCACGGCAGCATAGGCGCGGGGCAGCAACTCGTCCAGGATCTCCATCTCCTTCGCTTTAAGCTGGGCATCCAACTGCTCGAACTGCGTGCGCAGTCGCAGTTGGCGATCTTCGTCTCGCTCCTGTTCCCAGGCCGCTCGCTTCTCCGCCACGCGGGCGCGCAGATCGGCCGTACGCTCGGCGATGATGGCCTTGAATTCGTCCGTCAGGGCGCGAAGCTGGACGTCGGAGAGGGCCTGCATCTCCGGCTCCAGTCCGTTGATCTCATCCACCAAGGGCTGCAAGCCCTGAATCTCTCTCTCGTTCGGGTCACCAATGACTTTGCTTAAGATGCTACGAAACATAGGCAGAAACACCTCATAGGGAGTAGACAAGGAAACAGGTAGACAAAGGACGGGGGATGCCCCTTGTGTACCTATTTGCTTAATCTGGAACCTGAAACCTATAGTGAGTTTCATTATACACCAATCGGCCCCTCTGCCCAAAGAGACCCTCAGGGTTTTGGAAACCCTAGAGGTCTCTGGTATAATACGTCTGCTTGACCACGGCCCTCGAGGAGGAAGCCATGCTGATCAACCTCAGACAGTATCACCATCCCCATGATCTGCAGGAGGCGCTACGACTGCTCCGCCGCCTACGACCCCGCACCGTGCCCCTGGCCGGGGGCAGCACCCTGATCGGCTCCGAGGACCGTAGCGTAGAAGCGGTTGTGGACTTGCAGAACCTGGGACTGCATTACGTGAAGATGGACCTGGACTCGCAGTCTGTGCTGATAGGGGCCATGGCTACACTGGCGGATGTGAGCCGTTCGGATGCTGTGCGTCGCGTCTACGATGGCATCATCGCTGAAGCGGCGCATCGCTCCGCTGGTAGCGTGCTGCGCAATCAGGCCACCATTGGCGGGGCGGTAGCAGTGGCCGACCCTGCCGACGAACTGCTGGTGGTGCTTCTGGCCTGCGATGCGCACGTCACCATCTGCGCATCAGACGCCATCCAACTGCCGCTGGCCGAGTTTCTGACCCGAAGGGATGAGTTGCTGGCCGAGCATGCCCTGATCACGGAAGTTGCACTCAGTTTGCCGCAGGGCCAAACAGGCGCGGCGGTGCAGCGCGTTGCGCGCACCCCTGCTGATGCGCCCATCGTCTGCGCGGCGGCGGTGCTGAGCTTCAGCAATGGAATGTGTACCACCGCCCGGCTGGCGCTGGGGGGCGTTTCCGAGACGCCGGTGCGGCTGCCCAAAGTCGAGGTCATGCTGACCGGTCAGGCGGTGAACTCGGAATTGATCGAGGCCGCTGCCGAGTGGATCTCCGAGCTCGTCGATCCCATAGGTGACTTCCGCGGCAGCGCGGCGTATCGGAAGGCCATGGCCGGTGTGCTGAGTGCCAGGGCGATGAAGGAGGCGTTGGCGCGCCTGGCGTAGTCCAGCAGGCTGACGGCAGATGCGTCCATCGAACCGTTATCCAGCGGTCATCAGACTTGCAGGAACAGTCGGCGTGGTGATGGCGATCATCGCTGTGGGACTCATCGGGTGTGGGCCGATCCGTGACCGGACCTCAAGGCCCCTGATCACAGGTGCGATGCCCGAAGCATCGCCTGCGGCGTGGAGTGGAACCACAATACCGATTGTGAGCCCCACACCCACAGCGCCGATGGCGGAAACACTTCCACCCGCGAAGTCAAAGGCCACGGTGACCGTGACCCCTGCGCCGACGGCCACTCGTGTGCCGCCGACTGAGCTGCCGCCTACGGAAACGGTAACG
>DFBV01000102.1:4559-13805 GCA_002366755.1 Anaerolineales bacterium UBA3071 | reverse complement strand
CCCGCAGGTACCGGCAAGACGACCGCCGGAGTCGCCCAGCTTCTGCACTTGCTGAAGGCGGGCGTCCCAGCCCGGTGCACTCTGGTCATCGTCCCCCAGCGCACGCTGGCCGCGCCCTACTACGATGCCCTCCACCGGCCGACCGTTGATGCCGGTGGGCAGGTGACCATCTTCACCGTCGGCGGCCTGGCCCAACGGATGGTCGATCTCTTCTGGCCGATGATTGCTGAGGAGGCGGGTTTTGCCCATCCAGATGAGCCGCCTACCTTCCTCACCCTGGAGACGGCCCAGTACTACATGGCGCGCCTGGTCCGGCCCTTGCTCGATCAGGGGTACTTCGAGTCCGTTGTCATCGACCGCAACCGGCTCTACAGCCAGATCATCGACAATCTCAACAAGGCCGCTGTGGTCGGGTTCCCCCATACCGAGATCGGGGAGCGACTCAAGGTTGCCTGGAGAGGCGAGCAGAGCCAGAAGCGGATATACGACGAAGCTCAGGCCTGCGCCACTCGCTTCCGCGAGGTCTGCCTGGCCCACAACCTTCTCGACTTCTCCCTCCAGTTGGAGGTATTCGTGAAGCACCTATGGAGCCTGCCTCTGTGCCGCGACTACCTGCTGGAGACCTACACTCACCTCATTGTGGACAACATCGAAGAGGACACGCCGGTGGCCCACGACCTGTTGTGGGAGTGGATACCCCACTGCCGGTCGGCCCTGCTCATCTATGATGAGGACGGCGGCTACCGTCGTTTCCTGGGTGCCGATCCAAAGAGCGGCTATGCCCTCAGAGACCTGTGCGAGGAGCGGATCGCCTTCACCGAGTCCTTCGTCACCTCGCCCGAATTGCGGACCTTTGGCGACCATCTGGCCGGCAGTTTGCGCCGCGAGAAGCAGACGCCTGCGGAAGGCGTGCGCTTCGCCTTCAGCTACGAATACCACCGCTACTACCCTCAGATGCTCGACTGGGTCGCCGACCAGATTGCCGAACTGGTGAATGAACAAGGGGTCCCTCCCGGAGAGATCGTCGTCCTCGTCCCGTTCCTGTCTGATGCCCTCCGGTTCTCGCTCTCCAACCGGCTGGAGCAGCGCAACGTTCCCACTCGCTCCCACCGCCCCTCGCGGCCCCTGCGGGAGGAGTCGGCGACCCGGGCCCTGCTGACCCTGGCTGCCATCGCCCACCCCAAGTGGGGGATCTGTCCCACCAAGTTCGACGTGGCCTACGGGCTGATGCAGGCCATCAATGGGATGGACCTGGTCCGGGCGCAGCTCCTGGCCCAGATCGTCTACCGCATCCGGGAGGGCGAGCCCACGCTCGGCTCTTTCGACCAGATTGACCCCGACATGAAGGACCGCCTGACATATCTGCTGGGCGAACGCTACGAGAGACTGCGCGCCTGGATCGAGGCATATGCGGTCGGCGACGCGGCAGAGCTGGACCACTTCCTGAGCCGACTGTTCGGCGAGGTGCTCTCCCAGGCAGGCTTCGGCTTCCATCGGGATTACGACGCGGCCGCTGTGACGGCCAATCTGATCGAGTCGGTGCAGAAGTTCCGCTGGGTCACCGGAGGTGTCACCTTCGAGGAGGGCAAAACGCTGGGGCAGGAGTACATCGAGATGGTGGAGGATGGCGTGATCGCTGCCCAATACGTGCGCAGTTGGCGGCTCCAGCCAGAGGACGCGGTTCTCCTGGCCCCGGCCTACACCTTCCTGATGCGCAACCAGCCGGTTGACGTCCAGTTCTGGCTGGATGTTGGTAGCAGCGGCTGGTGGGAGCGACTGTACCAGCCCCTTACGCAGCCCTACGTCCTTAGCCGCCATTGGCCGCGTGATGAGGTCTGGACCGGCGCCGACGAGTCCAAGACCCGCCAAGAGGCCCTCTTCCGTCTCACTCAAGGGCTGGTCCGCCGCTGCCGGCGCAGGATCCACCTGGGACTATGCGAACTGGGCGAGAGCGGCAGCGAGCAGAAGGGGGAGTTACTGCGGGCGATACAGCGAGTGCTACGGCAGTTGCGAGTCGAGGAGGGGGCGAGCAATGCTTGAGCCTCGTCCGAAGCAGCGGGAGATCCTGGAATACGAGCGTGGCAGGATGGGCATCTCGGCTGTGCCTGGTAGTGGCAAGACCTACACGCTCTCGCTGCTGGCCGCCCAGATCATCGACAGAGACGTGATGGAGGACGACCAGGAGGTTCTGGTGGTGACGCTGGTCAACTCCGCCGTGAACAACTTCGCCAGCCGGGTGGCCACCTTTGTCCAGGCGCGGCATCTGCTGCCCAACCTGGGCTACCGGGTGCGCACCCTGCACGGGCTGGCCCACGACATCGTGAGAGAGCACCCTGGGCTGGTTGGCCTCTCGGACGACTTCCACATCATCGACGAGCGGGCGGCCGACCGGATACGGCAGGATGCAGCGGAGGCCTGGTTGCAGGCGAATCCCCATGTTGCTGACGACTTCCTGGATGTGGATCTGGAGGGAGATCGGCGCGCTTGGGTTCGGCGAGACAAGTGGCCGGAGGTGGTCAGCGGCATCGCCAACAGCTTTATCAAGCAAGCCAAGGACCGGCAGAAAACGGTGGCGGAGCTGCGTGAGAGCCTGGATCGATTCCCGCAGCCACTTCCGCTCGTGGAGATGGGGTGGGCGATCTACTCTGACTACCAACGGGCCCTGGCCTACTGCGGCGCTGTTGACTTCGATGACCTCATCCGCCTGGCGCTCCAGGCCCTGCGGCTAGACGAGGAGTACCTGCAGCGGCTGCGCCATCGTTGGCCATTCATCCTGGAGGACGAAGCGCAAGATAGCAGCCGGGTGCAGGAGGAGATCCTGCGGCTGCTGGTTGGCCCCAACGGGAACTGGGTGCGCGTTGGCGATCCCAACCAAGCCATCTATGAGACCTTCACCACCGCCAGCCCCCAGTTCCTACGCAGCTTTCTAGAGGAGCCAGGTGTCGACGCCAAGCGACTGCCCAACTCCGGCCGCTCGACCCAGAGCATCATGGATCTGGCCAACCACCTGGTTGATTGGGCGCGGCAGGAGCATCCCCTGCTGGAGATCGTCGTTCGGGATGCCCTCGCCCCCACCCACATCAAGCCCACGCCACCTGGCGACTTGCAGCCGAATCCCGCTGACAACCCGGACCAGGTACAGCTCATCACCCGCAAGTTCACTCCCCAGGAGGAGATGCTAAACGTTGTGAGGTCCCTGGCCCGATGGCTACCCGATCACCCAGAGGAGACTGTAGCTGTCCTCGTGCCGCGCAACCAACGAGGATTCGCCGTGATCGACGAGCTCAAGCAACGGGGCATAAAGCACGTCGAGCTCCTGCGCAGCACCCAGGCTACCCGGGAGACAGCAGGTGCTCTGGGCAACGTCGTGAACTACCTGGCAGACCCCTCCAGTTCCAAGAAGTTGGCCAGAGTCTACAGGGTCTGGCGGCGGGGGGACCGGAAGGACCCGGAGGCAATCGCACGTTCTGAGAAGGTTGCCAGGACACTGCGGAGCTGCCGTCGCGTCGAGGATTTCCTGTGGCCGCGAGCCGATAGGGACTGGCTTGATGAGTTGGACCTGACCGAGGTTCCTGGGGGCAGAGAGCAGTTGTTGGCATTTCGCGAGCTGGTCCGACGCTGGCAGGGGGCGACTCTGCTTCCCATCGACCAGTTGATCCTTACCCTGGCCCAGGACTTGTTCCAGAAGACGGTTGACCTGGCGGTGGCGCACAAGCTGGCGGGACTCCTGCGCCGGGCGAGCGAAACCCATCCTGAGTGGCAGCTTCCAGAGCTCACCGACGAGTTGGCGGTGATTGCCAAGAACGAACGCCGCTTCCTGGGGCTGAGCGAAGACGACACTGGCTTCGACCCCGAGCGGCACAAGGGTGAGGTGGTTGTGGCCACTGTTCACAAGGCCAAGGGACTGGAGTGGGACCGGGTCTACCTGATGTCTGTCAACAACTATAACTTCCCCTCCGGGCAGTCCCACGACAAGTACATCGCCGAGAAGTGGTTCATCCGCGAGCGGTTGAACCTGGAGGCAGAAGCCCTGGCTCAACTGGATGCCTTGCTCCTTGGGGGCCCAATGGTTACCCACGAGGAGGGCGAGGCGACCCGGGAGGCGCGCCTGCTCTATGTCGCCGAGCGACTGCGGTTGCTGTACGTGGGGATCACGCGAGCCAAGAACGAGTTGATCATCACTTGGAACACAGGGCGAAAGGGCGGCCAGCAGCCAGCGGTCCCGTTCATTGCCCTGCAAACGTTCTGGGAGGAGCAGAAACATGCCTCTGCCGACTGACTTCCGATTCAGCCAGGGCAGCCTGCAGGACTATGTGGACTGTCCCCGTCGCTTTCAGTTGCGCTACGTAGGGAGGGTGGCCTGGCCCGCCATCGAGCTGGAACCGGTCATCGAGAACGAGCGCTACCTCCAGCAGGGAACTGCGTTCCACCGCCTGGTCCACCAATACGCGCTAGGCGTCCCTGCGGCACAGCTAACGACGGCAGCCAGCAAAAAAGACCTCCGCCGCTGGTGGCGCAACTACCTGGAGAGCCGCCCGGCCAACCTGCCTGCGGCGCGTTATCCCGAGATCGTGCTCTCTGCCCCACTGGGCGGCTATCGCCTGCTGGCCAAGTACGACTTGGTCGCCGTGGATCCCGAGCAGCGGGTGGTCATCGTGGACTGGAAGACCTCTCGCAAACGCACGCCGCGCAGGTGGCTGGAGGAACGGCTGCAGACGAAGGTCTATCCCTACCTCGTGGTCCAGGCCGGCGCGCACCTGAACGGCGGTCGGGCACTTCAGCCTCAGCAAGTGACGATGATCTACTGGTTTGCCGATTTCCCAGCCGACCCCGAGCACTTCGTCTACGACGCGGCCCGGCACGAGACGGACGCGGCCTACCTGACCGCTCTGGTGCAGGAGATCGCTGGACTGGGCGACGAGTTCTTTCCCCTCACGTCCAACGAGCGCCGCTGCCGCTACTGTCCCTATCGCTCCCTGTGCCAGCGCGGGGTCGCTGCCGGCCAGTTTGACGAGGTAGTAGGGGCGGGTCTGGAGACCCGCCCCTACGAACTGGGCGATGCTCTCGACATCTCCCTGGACCTGGAGCAGATCGCAGAGATCGAGTACTAGCGCGGAATGGATGGAAGACTCCCCTGAAAAAGGTCATTCAGCCACAGAGACACGGAGTACACAGAGGAAAAACCAAGGTGGAACTCAAAATTGTTCAGCAGCAAACGCAAAAGGCATAGATTCCTTGGGAGACACCCTAAAGCCTCTGTGCCTCTGTGGCAAGTCTGGCAGTTTCTTCGGTAGAGTCATGGAACGAAATGAAATGACAGAGTGGGTTGATCCTCCGGCCATCAATGTACCGAAAGCGCTCCGGGCCGCCGTCGGCGGGCACCCGCTGGTAGCCCAGACCCTTGCCCGGCGGGGTTTCACCGACGTCGCGGCGGCGAAGGCCTTCCTCGACCCGGACCACTACCAGCCTGCCCCTCCCTCCGACCTCCCAAACCTGGATCGAGCTGTGGAGCGGCTGCGGGAGGAGATAAGAGGCCATCGGACGATCTGTGTGTGGGGCGACTTCGACGTTGATGGGGAGACGGCGACGACGCTCCTGGTCTCCACGCTGGAGGAGCTCGGAGCGGTCGTTCGGTTCTACATCCCCCACCGCCAGCGGGAGTCCCACGGCGTCCACCTCTCTTCACTGAAGCGGCTCATAGGAGAGGGCGTTGAGCTGGTCCTGACGTGTGATACCGGCGTCACCGCCCACGAGGCTATCGCCTATGCCCAGGCGCAGGGCGTGGACGTCGTTGTCACCGACCACCACGATCTGCCCCCCGCTCTCCCCGAGGCCCACGCTGTGGTCAACCCCAAGATGCTCCCAGCCACTCACCCTCTGCGACAGTTACCGGGAGTCGGATGTGCCTACAAACTGGCGGAGGCCCTTTACGACCGGGCGGGTCGGCCCGGGGACGTGGCCCAGCACCTGGACCTGGTGGCCCTGGGCATCGTGGCCGATGTGGCGGTACAGGTCGGGGACACGCGCTACCTGCTCCAGCGAGGCCTTGAGTTGCTGCGTCACACCCAGCGGCCGGGGCTCCAGGTGATGATAGAGACCGCCGGGATCAACCCCCAGTGGCTTACCGAAGAGCACATCGGCTTCGGGTTGGGTCCCCGCCTCAACGCGCTGGGCCGCCTGGCCGACGCCAACGTCGCTGTCGAGTTCCTGACCACTCAGGATCTGACTCGCGCCCGCACCCTGGCCACCGAGATGGAAGGGCTGAACGCCCAGCGCAAGCTGCTGGCCAACCAGGTCACTCAGGGAGCGCTGGCGCAGATCGAACGGGACCCCTCGTTGCTGGAGTATGGTGCGCTGGTGCTGAGCCACCCATCGTGGCCAGGAGGCGTTCTGGGCATCGTGGCGGGTCGCTTAGCGCAACGGTACGGACGTCCCGCTATTCTCATCGCCACGCCACGTGATGGGCTGGCCCGCGGGTCGGCCCGGTCTGTAGCGGGGTGTAACATCTCCGCGGCGATTGCCGCGCACCGGGAGATGCTAGTCAGCTTCGGAGGCCACCCCATGGCCGCTGGGCTGGCTATCCAGCCGGAGCGAATCCCCGCGTTCCGCGAGGCTCTCTCGGACACCGTTTGGGCGATGCTTACTGAGTGGAGTAGGGGCGGGTCTGGAGACCCGCCCCTACTACAGATCGATGGCTACCTGGCGCTGGCGGATCTCTCTCTTGATTTGGTGGAGGAAATCGAGAGGCTGGCACCCTTTGGGCTGGGCAACCCGCCGCTGACACTGGTGTCCCGAGGGGTTCGGGCGACCAAGAAACGCGTCGTCGGCCGCAATGAGGGTCACCTGCTGCTGACGGTTGAGGATGAAGGTGGGATAGCCCGACAGGTGATCTGGTGGCGAGGTGCCGGCTCACCACTGCCCGAGGGCCGTTTTGACCTGGCCTACGTTGTGCGGGCCAGTAACTACCGCGGACAGCGGGAGGTGCAGGTGCAGTGGGTCGATGCCCGTCCAATCGAGGAAGCCCCCACGCCGCTGCGCCCAGCGCCGACAGTAGTAGAGGTCGTGGATTACCGCCAGGTGTCCGATCCCCTGAAGGTGCTTGAACATCTGCGGGCCGAAGAAGACGTTGAGGTATGGGCCGAGGCCGCGCACAGGGCAGAGGTAGGGGGACAGGACCGCCGCAAGCTAGAACCGTCGGGATGTCTGGTCATCTGGACCACACCCCCCAGCCACGAACTGCTTCGGGCCGCTCTGGAGAAGACGGCGCCGGAGAAGGTCTATCTCTTTGGAGTTGACCCTGGCCTGGACTATGCGAAGAGGTTCCTGGAACGCTTGGCGGGCCTGGTCAGGCACGCGCTGAGCTCCGAGGGTGGACGGGTCAGCTTGTCTATGCTGGCGGTTGCGACTGCACAGCGGGAGGCGACCGTGAGGGCGGGGCTGGCCTGGCTTGAGGGCCGGGGACTTTTAACGGTCCTTGCAGAGGAAAGTAACGAACTGTACTTGGCCGAAGGTGATCGAGCCGAGCGCGGCGATTTATCTCAGACAGCGGCTCAGTTGAAAGCGCTACTCCAGGAAACCGCGGCTTTCCGCTCCTACTTTGTCCGCGCTGACAAGGAGACGGTGATCTTGATCTCCACAGAGGCCCCACAGAGGCTTAAAATGTAGCTCATGCGCTCACAAGGCGAGGAACAGTTGCGCCAGGTCGTCCGCTGTGGCAGTGCCGTCCTCGATAGCTGCTCGCAGCCGCCTGGCCTCAGCGTCCACGTCGGTGGTGGGAGGGCGAGCCGTGATGACCGGGCCGCGGTGGGGTTCCATCTGTCGGGGCAGGTCAGCTTCGCCGCCACGGGCCAGATCGAGCACGGCCCGGAGGACTCGATGATCTCTCTGTAGCTTATCGTGGGCGAGACGCACGTAGTACATCTCCGCCCCTGGCAGGGTTGCCGACCACAGGGGCACGGCGCCATCGCCGCTGTTGGGGCCGTGAGACACCACCACTGGCTGCAGCGCATCGGGCGTGCCACGCATAGCAATCAGCGTTGCCTGGTCGTACCCGGCGATTTGGATGATCGGCACCTGCGGATCCGAGGCCGCCAGCAGTTGGTAGAGCGCCTTCCCGCGGTTCAGGCTGTTCTGGCGGATTCCATCGGCTTCATCGGCTTCATCGGCTGACTGCCAGGCGGCGGCGTTGTAGAGGTCGAAATCGCAGGGATACTGCCTGTCGGCCGGGAACAGATCTGGCGGTGGCGGCAGGAGTTGGTAGAGGGCGGTGATACTCCGCACCAGTCGGTCTCCCTGGTTGTCGTCGTTGAGCTTGTGGGCCAACTGCATCAAGTTGTTGCCCGTGGTTAGGTTCTGCACAGCATTCACTATCCCATAGGCCGGGCTGCCCAGCAGGATCACTCGCTCCACGAGCCGCTCCGCTTCCTTGGGGAACAGTGCCAGATAAGTGCGACTGACGAGGCCGCCCATGCTGTGGCTGACGAGGGTGAAGCGACGGTATCCGTTGCTCGCTGCCCAACGGTTCAGCGCCTGATGTAGCAGGCCGGCGGCAGTGCGGATGTCGCGACGCCAGTCGTAGGGGAAGAGGAAGGGATTGGCCTGCTTGCGCAGCACCAGCGTGGCCTTGGCATAAGACATCATCTCCAGGCCAGTAGCCACGATCTTCACCCGCGGGTTGGCGTTGGTTTCCCCGTCATCCGCCAGTTCCAAGAGGTTGATCAGGCCGCGGGTGAAGACGAGGGGATTGACCCAAAGCAACTCCACGAGCCCTTCCACACTTTGCAGCAGCGAGCCCATGATGCCGGGGAGGAGCACGATGTTTGGTCGCTGGCCAGCGGCGCGAGTGAGGGCTGGTGCAACCGCTGTCTCGCGCATCTCGTTCACCTCCCGGGTGCCGAAAAGGGCTTCCAGTGATGCGCTTCCCTGCCCTTCAAGCTTCGCTTCGAGAGCGTCCAGGGCCATGCCGGGCCAGCCCAGCAACAGCTCATTGGTGTTGGCCATCGGATCCTCCTTCCGACCAGCCTACCAATTTCACCAATCTACCACTCCACCGACTCATGCCCCATACCGGTTCAGCCGTTGTGCGTGTCCCAGGGCCAGGGGCATCAGGTCGGCGGCAGGGAAGATGCCCAGAGCCCCCGTCACACAGGCTCGCTCGCCGAAGGTGCGCGCGTTGTCAGGCAGGGCGGTGGGAGACCACAGGATGGTAGGCACAGGGTGCCAGGAATGTGACTTGAGCAGCGCAGG
>DFBV01000102.1:1962-4521 GCA_002366755.1 Anaerolineales bacterium UBA3071 | reverse complement strand
TTCTCGATCTCTTTGACCTTGGCCTCGAAGTCTCCATCCTCGCCGCGGCTGTCGGTGTACTTGAAGTGCACGAAGAAGAAGTCATACTTCGCCCAATGGCGGCGCAGAGCGGCGATTTCCTCCTCGATGTTTGCCCCGGCATCCAGCACATCCATGCCCACCAGCTTGGCCACGCCCCGATACATGGGGTAGACGGCGATGGCGCCGGCGCGCAGCTTGAAGACATCGGGGAATTTGGGGAAGCCGGGGTCCTTGGCGAAGCCGCGCAGGTTCAGGGAGTTGGCCGGAGTTCCATCGGCGAGCAATGCTCTCGCTTGGTCTAGCCATTCGTTCACCAGCGTAGCCGAATGGGCGGCCTCGGCGCTATCGTCCAGCGGCCGCACCGGCAGCGAGGGCTTGCCGACCACCAGCGGGTCGGTCTCGCTCAGTGCCTCGGAGAGGCCGGGGCCGCGCAGGACGAACAGGTAACGGTATTCCTTGACCGGCCGCACGAAAATGTCGTATCCTTCCAGCGCCGTGCCCGCTCGCAGCTTGGCCGTCAGCCGTTCGCTCTCTTCGGTGGGGATGCGACCAGCGCGGCGATCGGTGATCAGCCCTTGTTCGTCAATGGTGCAGAAGTTGCCCCGCGCCGCCAGGTCGTCGGGCTGCAGGTCGAAGCCGATGCCCAGGGCCGAGAGAACGCCACGCCCCACGTCGTACACGAGCGGATCGTAGCCGAAGAGGGCCAGATGCGCCGGGCCGCTGCCGGGGGAGACGCCCGGCGCGATGGGCTGGCTGAGCCCACAGCAGCCTTCGACGGCCAGGCGATCCAGGTTGGGGGTGTGGGCGGCTTCCAGTTCCGTGGGGCCGCCCGGCTCGATGGGCAGTCCGCCGAGACCGTCCATGACAAAGAGCACGATCTTGCTCTCGCCCGGATGTGCCAGCCTGCGCATCAAGTTAAAGTCTGCCATAGTGTGCTCCTTCTCCTTAGGCAATCAAGACAGCACGACGATTAGGTGCTTCTGGCGCGGGGATCGAAGCTTCAAGCAAAGGGGATAGGCCAGTATCCCAGCCTATCCCCTTGCTAATGACGTGGTGCTGATACCGTGGCTGCGATGACCTAGACGATCGTGGTCTCGGTATCGCGGTCAAAGACGTGCACGTTGGCCATGTTCAGTGCCAGTTCGATCCGATCGCCGGGGCGACCGCTGGCGCGTGGATCTACGCGGGCGATGAAGCTCTTCTTCCCCGTCAGGAGGTAAACGAAGATCTCGTTGCCCATCAACTCGGTCACTTCCACCTCGGCCTTCATGTTTGCTTCAATGATGTCGGCCGGAGTGTAGGGCTTGGCGTGAATGTCCTCCGGGCGGATGCCGGCGATGACTTCCTTGCCCTTGTACGGCAGCAGGGCCGCGATCTTGTGCTCCGGCATCTCCAGGCGGAATGTACCCCCATCCGCGAACAGCCGGCCATCGCTCTCCACCAGGGTGACGTCGAAGAAATTCATGGAGGGGCTGCCGATGAAGCCGGCGACGAAGATGTTGCCTGGGCTGTCATACAGGATCTGCGGCGTGTCGAGCTGCTGCAGGATGCCATCCTTCATCACAGCGATGCGGGTGGCCATGGTCATGGCCTCCACCTGATCGTGGGTGACGTAGATGAAGGTGGTGCCCAGTCGCAGGTGCAGCTTGGAGAGTTCGGCGCGCGTCTGAACGCGCAGCTTGGCGTCGAGGTTCGACAGAGGCTCGTCGAGGAGGAAGACCCTGGGTTCCCGCACGATGGCCCGGCCCACGGCGACGCGCTGCCGCTGGCCGCCGGAAAGCTGCTTGGGCTTGCGGTCCAGCAACTGGCCGATGCCCAGCATGTCGGCAGCGTCCTTCACCCGGCGGTCAATATCCGCCTTGGGCGTTTTGCGCAGCTTGAGGCCAAAGGCCATGTTGTCGTAGACGCTCATGTGCGGATAGAGGGCATAGGACTGGAACACCATGGCGATGTCCCGATCCTTGGGGGCGACATCGTTCACTATGCGGTCGCCGATGTAGATGTTGCCCTCGGTGATCTCTTCCAGGCCGGCCAAGAGCCGCAGGGCGGTGGTCTTGCCGCAGCCCGAGGGGCCTACCAGGACCAGGAACTCCTTGTCCTGAACCTCGATGCTCATGTCGTTGACGGCGACGACCTCGCCGAACTCCTTGGTGACGTGATCATACGTTACGTTAGCCATTTAGTTTGCTCCTGAAATGTGGTATTGCAGTAGATGTGGCGAAGCGAGAAGACAGGACTATTCGGTCGTGGAAAAACCACGGGCTCATTGCCAAAACCGCTCTTCAGGCGTCACCGAGAGGTCGAAAAGGTGGGGAGAACAGTAGGAATCAAGGTCAGACACTGAGCTGGGTCGCCGTGGCCAGGAGGGTGATGGAACGTCTCCGCGGCCAGCGGCGATGAGCTGCTGCCCCACTGACGATCACAGCTCATGGCTTCCAGACTCCGGGGCGCATCACCTCCTTTTGTGGAAAGCCCTTGCGGGCGGCGAGGCACGCGGGGTGCGTGCAGTAAGACAACGCTGGCTATGACGCCAGTTTG
>DFBV01000102.1:0-1886 GCA_002366755.1 Anaerolineales bacterium UBA3071 | reverse complement strand
CAGTGGCGCTGAGTTGTGCAACGCCAAGAACAGGACAAGGAGATCGCAAATGAAAAAGCTCATCTTGATGTGTGCCATGAAGGTACTCAGCATACTGGCCCTGATCGCCATGCTCGGCCCGGTCGGTTGCGCTGCCTGGCCGAGCGGCTCGGTGTCGGCAGGAGAAGTCATATGCTCGGAGAAGCAGCGGCTAACGTCACCGGATGTGCCGGGGGATGATCTGGCCGAACTGGAGGCGGGCAACAGTGCGTTCGCCTTCAACCTGTACCAGATGCTGAGCAGGGAGCAGGACGGCAACCTGTTCTATTCGCCCTACAGCATCTCTCTGGCGCTGGCCATGACCTACGCTGGTGCCCGCGGTGTGACCGAGGAGCAGATGGCGGAGACGCTGCACTACACACTGCCACAGGAGCGGCTTCATCCTGCCTTCAATGCGCTGGACACAGCGCTGACCAGCTACGACGAAGAGGACGAGGATGGCTTCCAGATCAGCATTGCTAACGCCATCTGGGGACAAGCGGGGTATGAGTTCCTCTCCGCCTTCTTGGACACACTGGCTGAGAACTATGGGGCCGGACTGCGCACGCAGGACTTCGTGAAGGAGACGGAAGCCGCTCGGCAGACCATCAACCGCTGGGTCAGCGACCAGACGGAAGAGAAGATCAAGGACTTGATTCCGCAGGGGGCACTCGGTGCGGCGACTCGCCTGGTGCTCACCAATGCCATCTACTTCAACGGGAAGTGGGTGACACCCTTTGAAAAGAGCAAGACCCACGACGATACGTTCAACCTCATGGATAGAAGCACAGTCACGGTGCCGATGATGACGCGGACGGGATGGATCGAGTACGCTGAGGGTATTGGCTACCAGGCTGCCGCTCTGCCCTACCGAGGTGCGGACATGGCCATGGTGTTCGTGTTACCAGAGGAGGGACGCTTTGCGGAGATAGAGGAGGCGTTTTCACCGGAACTCCTGGCGAGCATCATGGAGAGCTTCGAGCCTCAGCAGGTGAAGATCACGGTCCCGAAGTTCACGTTCGAGTGGGCCCTTAGCGTGGCCGAAACCCTGATTGAGATGGGGATGCCCAGTGCGTTTCGGGGCGCCGACTTCTCGGGCATGACTGGGAACCGCGATCTGTTCATCAGCGATGTCCTGCATAAGGCCTTTGTCGCTGTAGACGAAGAGGGCACCGAAGCCGCGGCAGCGACGGCAGTGATCATGGAACTGTCGGCCATCATCGAGGAGCCTGCCGTTGTGATGAAACTGGATCGTCCTTTCCTCTTCGTGATTCGCAACAACAGCACAGGCACGATCCTGTTCGTCGGTCGCGTGCTGAATCCGGAGGGGTAGCGCAGATGGCCCCGGCCTGTGGAGGCAAGCAGGCCGGGGCCACTACGTTTCGGCCAATGTTGCAGGTCACTACTATACGAAAGTCCCCTCGCGAAGGCCTCTGAGCGGCTGCTTGATCTCCTCCCTCATGTTCATGACGAAAGTGCCGTAGCAGACGATGGGCTCATGATGGAGGGGCTTCCCCCGCCTCATTATTGACCCACAGCAAGAGCAATAGGCCAACTACCAGAAACGCGGCGATGGAGAACAGGGCTATCCGGTGCCCGGCTTGCTCCGCTGCCAGCCCTGTCAGCCCTCTCATCCTCTCAAATCGCTGAGTCATCCCGGCGGCCAGGATGCCGAAGATCGTTGGGCCAATGAAAGATGATGTGCGGCCAGCCACGGCGAAGAAGCCATGGAACTCAGCACTCTGTCCTGGGGGACCAAACCTCCCCACCCGTCAGCACGACGGGCACCAGGACGATGATCAGGCAAACGATGCCGCGCTATTATACCACACCTTGTCAAGGGGTATATGACGCCTGTCAGCCTCCGG
>DFBV01000109.1:5441-5865 GCA_002366755.1 Anaerolineales bacterium UBA3071 | reverse complement strand
CTACGGCACCATGCTGCACACGGGCGCTGACCTGGGGTTCCTGGTGACCACAGGCAGCATCTCCCACGCCGCACGGACCTGGGCGCAGGGCAAGCCGCTGGAACTGATTGACGGCGACCAGCTTGTGCGGCTGGCGGAGTGAAGCGATCCAGCCAAGGCGAGAAAGCGCCAATGCTTGACACTGACCTCTGGCTCAGAAGAATCGTGGTGCGTGGTGCATGTGTTTTGCCATAGACAGGCACTACGCCACACGCATCACGCTACACGTATCACGACTCTAGCGAAAAGGGCCAAAAGCCATCAGCGGATTGAGCCGATGAAGCGGATGAGAATGAAACAGGATCGGCTCAATCCGCTCAATCCGCTGACAATCTTGGGTTTCTCAGAGGAGTCGTATCATGTTTTCGTCACCTTCGGACCATAG
>DFBV01000109.1:0-5415 GCA_002366755.1 Anaerolineales bacterium UBA3071 | reverse complement strand
TGGCAGAGCAGAGGGCTTTTAACCCTAAGGTTGAAGGTTCGAGTCCTTCGCGGCTCACCCCACAAAACCCTAAGGGTCTCTGAGACCCTTAGGGTTTTCTCCGTAGCTCGAAACAGTCACCTCAAGACCTGGAGGGTGCAGGGTGGGCAGAATCGCCATCCCAGACGCGGGGGACTTCCTCGCCACAGCCGACGTGGTGATCGTCGGCGGTGGCATCGTGGGGGCTGCCACCGCCTTCTACGCTTCGGGAGCAGGGCGGAAGACCCTCGTGCTGGAGAAGTGCAACGCGTTGGCCACCCTGACGACAACCTCTTCCATGCAGTGCGTCCGTGCCCAGTTCGAGGAACCGGAACACATCGCCATGATGAAGGCCAGCATCGAGGTCTTCGAGAACTTCGCCGAGGTGGTGGACCTGCCGGGCTATGACATCAGCCTGCATCAGCAGGGCTATCTCTTCGTGTCCGACGGCCCCGAAGGCCCGACAGCGCTCGCGGAGCGGGTTGAGCGCCAGCAGAGCTTTGGCCTGAAGGACGTGGAGTTCCTGTCGGGAGACGAGGCACGCGCTCGCTTCCCCTATATCTCCCCGACGGTCACTGCCGCCACCTTCCGCGCCCGTGATGGTTGGCTCTCGGCACACGAAGCGACCTACGGCTTCGCTAAAGGATCGGCGGCCAGATTCTTCCTCGCTACGGAAGTCACCGGTTTTCTCATGGATGCGCAGGGTCTGGCGGGGGTGGAAACCAACCGGGGAACCGTACACAGTCGCACCGTGGTCATCGCCGCGGGCCCCTTCTCGGGACGGTTGGCCCGCCTGGCTGGCGTCGAGTTGCCTCTGAGCATCTTGCGCCGCCACAAGGCCATCATCGGCGAGCACCACTTGGTGCCTGGCGATGCGCCGATGGTCATTCATTGCAGCAGCGGCGTCCACTGGCGACCGGAGGGTCCCGGGGCCGCCCTGGCCTGGGCCGAAGCCCTGCCCGAGGAGCCTGGCGCTCCCCTGGAGCAGGTGCCCACCGATTGGACGTTCCCTGCCATCGCCATGGAGGCTGTGGCCCGGCTGTCACCCTTCTGGAGGGAAATCGCCGCACATCTCAAGACGAGCAACCTGTTCTTGAGCACCGGGCAGTACACCGTCACGCCCGATCACAAGCCCATCATTGGCCCCTATCCTGAGATCCCCGGGCTCTACCTGAACGTCGGCTACAGCGGCCATGGCGTCATGGGTAGCCCCGATGGTGGCCGCCTGGTGGTGGATCTGATCGCCGGACGGGTCTCCGACGCGGTGAATCCCTTCAGCTACGAACGGTTTACCGAAGGACTGGTGACCCCGGCCGGAGAGAAGATGGCGTTGTAGAACGTGAAACGAAAACCCCAAGGGTCTCGGAGACCCTTGGGGTTTTCAAGGTCAGGGCACGTCGTACCCCACCACGAGCTGGGGCCGGACGTCCGCGTTCAGGTACTCTCGGCTGAAGAACCAGTAGGCTACCTCGCGGTTCTCGCTGCCCTCACCTCGCAGGAGGAAGCCGTAGTCGTTGGTCAGCAGGTCGCTGTTCAGATCAAACTCCACCCAGCCCGGTGCATCGATCCAGGCCCAGCCCACGGAGTCGCCATGATCGCCGGTGGCCCCTGCCGCGTCCCAGGGCATGCCCGTGGCTGCCTGCAGCCAGGTCACCTGCTCCTCCACCCAGGTCTTGTCCAGCGGATAGGCGGTCATGTACAGCCGGTTGGTGGTGTTGCTGGCGAAGGGGCTATACAGCCGCAGCTTGGCCCACACGACCTCAGCGCCTTCGGGCAGGCCGGAGAGGTCGAACTGCAGCAGCGCCGAGGTCACCCCCGGCTGTCGCACCCGCAGATGCTCGTTGTGCCCCTCGTTGGCGCCGTTCCAGTCGCTGATGGTGGCATCCTGGGTCGGCAGCAGCGTCACTTGGTTCCCCGCCACACCAGCAGCCTGCATCGGCGGCCCATCCAGCCCCCACCAGTAGCCGAAGTGGCAGAAGACCTGATCCCAGTTGTTGACCACCGTGGCATCGCACTCCTCGGCGGTGGTGGGCGTCCACCAACTGCCGCCCGGTGGCGCGGCGTCCACGTGGTACGTCCCCGGATCGAGCAGGTTGAAGCTGTACCAGCCCGAGGTGTTGGTGTCGTACTGGTAGAGCTCGCCGGAGGGCAGGGTGGTTTCGGCGGTGGCCTGCTCCAGTCCCGGTTCGCAGGTGGCGGGGTCTACGTCAGTGCCCCGGCAGGGGAGGTTGAGCACGCCGTTGCCGTTGTCGTCGTGGAAGACGAAGCCGCCCACCCGGGCGATGGTCTCCAGAATGCGCAGGCTGGTCTCATCCTCGAAGGTCAGCCCACCTGTCTCCACCGTGGCCCTGTTGGTGGCCTCCTCGCAACCGTGGGCGGCAGTGAACTCCACCCAGAGCGATGTGGTCTGGCCGGGCGGTAGCGCGCCGAGGTTGTTCCACTGCAGGAAGCCGGCCATGCCGCCGTGGACGTCAGGCGGAACTTCCGCCCGTCGCGACCGCAGGCACCAACTATCGTAGTCATCCCGCAGGGTCAGGGGGTCTATGGTCAGTCCGCCATTGTTCTCGATGGTGATGTTGAAGCGCACGATCTGATCCACCGCCGCCAGGCCGCCCACCGGCAACTCCAGTTCCTTGCTCACCTGCAGGGACCTCTGGGCATTGGTGAACGTGCACTTGACCGTCTCGTCTGCCTCCAGGTTGAAGCTGGCCATGCGCGTGCCCACATCGCCGCTGCTGTTGCCATCATCACAGGTGATGGCCGTGAGCTCGAACTCCGGCGAGGGGTCTGCCTCGGTCGCCGTGTAGGTGCCGGGCAGCAGGTCGCTGACCACGATCTGTCCGTTGTCGGAGATGGTTCCCGTAGCATGGCCACTGAAGGTAAAGGAGCCCCAACTGCCATCAGGATTGGTATGCTTCTCCACGATGATGGTGCCTCGTTGCTGGGTGTTGGTGAAGGTGCACTTGACCGTCTCGTCCCCTTCCAGATTGAAGGTGGCCGTCCGCGTGCCCACGTCGCCACTGCTGTTGCCATCGTCGCAGGTGATGGCCGTGAGGTCGAAGCCCGGCCCCGGGTCGGCCTCGGTGGCGGTGTAGATGCCCGGCTGTAGGTTGCCCACCACGATGGTTCCGTCGTCGGAGATGGTGCCGGCGGCGTCGCCGCTGAAGGTGAAGCTACCCACCGCCCCGTCGGGGCTGGTCTGCTTCTCCACGACGATCGTCCCGTGCTTGATGTTGGTGAAGGTGCAGACGATGCCCTCGCCTGCATCCAGATCAATGTTCGCGGTGGCCGTGCCCAGGTCGGTGGTCGTGCCGCCGTCCGGATCGTTGCAGACGATGCTGGGCAGGTTCCAGCCGGCGGGGATGGAAACCTCGCTGACACTGTAGGTGCCGGGGGCCTGGTTCTGGAAGGTCGCGGTGTTGGGCAGGGTGGGGTCGCTGTCGTCGTCCAGGGAGAAGTTGCCCAGGTCGCCGCTGAAGTCGAAGTCCTGGGGGTCATCGGGGGCGGCGTCCTTGACAATAGAGATCGTCCCGTGCTTGGTGTTGGTGAAGGTGCAGACGATGCCCTCGCCTGCATCCAGATCAATGTTTGCCGTGGCCGTGCCCAGGTCGGTGGTCGTGCCGCCGTCCGGATCGTTGCAGACGATGCTGGACAGGTTCCAGCCGACGGGGATGGAAACCTCGCTGACACTGTAGGTGCCGGGGCCCTGGTTCTGGAAGGTCGCGGTGTTGGGCAGGGTGGGGTCGCTGTCGTCGTCCAGGGAGAAGTTGCCCAGGTCGCCGCTGAAGTGGAAGTCCTGGGAGTCATCGGGGGCGGCGTCCTTGACGATGGAGATCGTGCCCTGCTTGACGTTCGTGAAGGTGCAGGTGACGTCATCGCCAGGGTTGAGAGTGAAAGTGATGTTGTGATCGTTGTCGCTGCCCTTGGCGCCGCAGTCCACGGATGTATCGTAGCCCGCCTGCGTGGCCTCACTCAGCGTGTAGTCGCCCGAGGTGCGGTCGCTCCAGGTGTGGCATTGGCTGTCGCCCAGGTCGTCTTTCGTACCGGGCGTGGGGCCGCTGAGGGTGAAGTCCCATAGGCTGGCGTCATCGGGGACGACGTCCTTGCATACCTTGATGGAGCCGGGCTTCAAGTTGAAGGTGGCAGTGCAGGTCTTGTCAGCGTCCATGGTGACCGTGGTGGTGGAATTGGCGCCAGAGCAATCGCCGCTCCAGCCGGCGAAGTCGGAGTCCCCATCCGCATTCGCCGTTAGCGTCACGACTGTGTCCTGGTCGTAGGCTTCCGAGCAATGCGCGCCGCAGTTGATGCCCGCCGGGTTGCTGGTCACCGTCCCGTCCCCGGTCCCCGCTTTGGTCACGGTGAGCGTCTTGCGGGTGAAGTTGGTGACGACATTGTACGCGGGGCTGGCGTTCTTGAAATGTATCCAGCCGATGTTCTCACCCCAAGCGTAGCCGTCGAAGCTGCCCGTGGCCGGGTCTATGGTCACCTGGCTGTGGGTGGGGTTGAAGTTGATCCAGCCCACGTTGCTGCCCCAGGCATAGCCGGACAGATTGCCGGAAGCGTCCCTGTTCACGCCGTAGTCGGTCGCCGAGCTGTTACCGTAGGTATGCGCCCCGCCGCCCTCGTGGCTGCCCAGCCTGATCCAGCCGATGTTCTCGCCCCAAGCGTAACCTTCCAGGTGGTCACCGTAGACGGTCACCCCGCCGTGCTCAGGGCGGAAGTTGATCCAGCCCACATCGGTGCCCCAGGCCCATTTGTCTGTCGGATCAATGTTGCCCGTGGCGGCCTGGACTATCCCGACTAGGCACAACACGATCCCGGCGATCAACACGGGATGTTTGATGCGTGTGATAACCTTCTTCACCATGTCAGTTCCTCCTCGCTTGGTAGAAAAGTGGCTCGAAACAGTTGCCAAGCACTGCTTTGACCTGCTCACGGGGCTTTGGACCGCGAAATACACGAAAAGGTACGAAAGTCGCGAAAGGCTTTCGTGACTTTCGCGTTCTTTCGCGATCTTCGTGATCCAAACCGCCCCCCGTCAAAGCGTCCAAAGAGTCAAAGTGCCAAAGATTCTCATTGTCCGCCTCGAACGGGCCACACATAGTGCGTGTCCGTCTTAACGTCGAGGTTCACGTAGCCGTAGTGCAGGGACACGTACCAGGCGTAGGACGCGCTGGGGGCGTAGGTAGTACTCGACCAGTAGTCGTTCGACTGGACGCCGGTAAATGGATGACCAGCAGGCAGGGCGGGACCCGTTTGTGCACGATCAACCAAGCTACTCAACTCATTGACATTGGGCAGGCGCCAGTCCCCGGCGCTGGAACCGTCTGTCAGCCCGCAACTTCCGCTCGCCAAACCATTGGCGTCCGACAAAGCATCCGTCCAGGTCCTGCTGCC
>DFBV01000073.1:258-8652 GCA_002366755.1 Anaerolineales bacterium UBA3071 | reverse complement strand
ACCATCAGGCCGTCTCCCACCTTTTCGAGGTTCTGGCGATCCCTACACAAAAAGGAGGTGAAAAGTATGCCTGTAGAAGGTCCGTTCATCCTGGTCAATCCTGATCGTTGCCTGGGCTGTCACACCTGCGAACTGGCCTGCGCCGTAGCGCACACCGAGGCGGGCAGCGTCATCGGCGCGGTCCTGGCCGGCGAGCGGTTGCAGCCCCGCAACTATGTGCTGCAGGTGGATAGCGTCAAAATATCCACCCAGTGCCGCCAGTGCGAGGACGCCCCGTGCGTCAAAGTCTGTCCCACCGGGGCCACCTATCGCACCGAGACCTATACGGCGGTGGATCAGCGGCTGTGCATCGCCTGCCGGCTGTGCATGATGGTCTGCCCCTTTGGCGCCATCCGCGTGGCCACCACCACCGTAGCCGGTCGAGACAAGAGGGCCGCCTTCAAATGCGACCTGTGCATAGACCGGCTCGGCGGTCCGGCCTGCGTGGAGGCCTGTCCCACCAAGGCGCTCAGCCTGAGTTATCCCCGCGAGGTCATCCAGCAAGCCAGCCAAACCACGGCCCGGCAATTCCTGGAAGCATTAGAAAGCCAGCAGCAACTGGCAAGCAACCCGTAGGGGCGACCCCTCGTGGTCGCCTGTAGGGGCGTACCCTTGCGGTCGCCCTTGAGGAGGTGATTTCCCATGACTGAAAAACTGTACAGTGAAAAGATTCTGAGCAGGAGCATTGACCCTGCTACCCGCGAGATGCTGGCCCGGGCCGAGGAACTGGGCCTCGAGACCGCCTGGGATCGCCTGGAAGCGATGTTGCCTCAGTGTGGCTTCGGCGAACTGGGCGTCTGCTGTCGCAACTGCAACATGGGCCCCTGCCGCATCAGCCCCTTCGAGGAAGAAGGGCCAAAACTGGGCGTCTGCGGGGCCACAGCCGACATCATCGTCGCCCGCAACCTGATTCGCATGATCGCCGCCGGCGCAGCCGCCCACTCCGACCACGGGCGGGACATCGCCCACACGCTGCTCTTGACCGCCGAGGGCAAGGGCGGCGGCTATGAGATCAAGGACGAGGCCAAACTAAAGGCGCTGGCGGCCGAGTACTGTATCGAGACGGAAGGCCGGAGCAAGGAGGAGATCGCGCTGGATCTGGCCCACGCCGTCTACGCCGAGTTTGGCAAGCAAGAAGGCCCCATCCAGTTCACTCGCCGCGCGCCGGAGAAGCGCGTCGCCCTGTGGCAGAAACTGGGTGTTGACCCGCGCGGCATTGACCGCGAGATTGTGGAGATCATGCACCGCACCCACATCGGCGTGGACAACGACCCCGTCCACCTGATCCTGCAGGGGATCAGGGCGTCCATCTCCGATGGCTGGGGCGGCTCAATGGTCGCCACCGAACTTTGCGACGTCCTGTTCGGCACGCCCACCCCTGTCCGCTCGCAGTCCAACCTGGGCGTGCTCGAGGAGGATCAGGTCAACATCGTCATGCACGGCCACGAGCCGACCCTTTCAGAGATGATCGTCGCTGCCGCGATGGACCCTGAGATGGTCGCTCTGGCCAAGAAGTATGGAGCCGAGGGCATCAACGTGGTCGGCATGTGCTGCACCGGCAACGAGGTACTTATGCGCCACGGCATCCCCATCGCTGGCAACTTTTTGCAGCAGGAATTGGCCGTCATCACCGGCGCGGTCGAGGCGATCATCGTGGACGTGCAGTGCATCATGCCCGCGCTGGGCGCGTTGAGCGGCTGCTTCCACACAAAGTTCATCTCCACCTCGCCCAAGGCCAAGTTCCCCGGCGCGACCCACATCGAGTTCCACGAGGAGCATGCCTCTGAGATCGCCAAGGAGATCGTGCGCACAGCCGTGGAGAACTATCGTTTCCGCAAGCCCGGTCAGGTGCACATCCCCGACGAGAAAACTGAGTGTATGGTCGGCTTTAGCGTGGAGGCTATCGTAGCCGCGCTGGGCGGCACGCTTGATCCGCTGCTGGACGCCATCAAGAGCGGCGCGATCAAGGGCCTTGCCGGCGTGGTCGGCTGTAACAACCCCAAGGTCCAGCACGACTATGGCCACATCAACCTGGTCAAGGAGTTGATCAAGAACGACGTGCTGGTGGTGAACGGCGGCTGCAACGCCATCGCCTGTGCCAAGGCCGGGCTGCTCCTGCCCGAGGCGGCCGAGATGGCCGGTGAGGGACTCAAGGGGGTCTGCCAGGCGCTGGGTATCCCACCGGTACTCCACATGGGCTCCTGTGTGGACAATAGCCGCATCCTGGTGGCTCTCGCAGCCGTCGCCAACGCGCTGGGCGTGGACATCAGCGACCTGCCGGTGGCCGGCGCGGCCCCGGAGTGGATGAGCGAGAAGGCAGTCAGCATCGGCACCTACTTCATCTCCTCAGGCGTCTTCACCGTACTAGGCACCGTGCCTCCGATACTGGGCAGCCCGGTCGTGACCGAGTTGCTCACCCAGGGCGCGAACGATGTCATCGGCGCTGTCTTCGCCGTCGAACTTGATCCCTTCAAAGCCGCGCAACTGATGATTGACCACATTGAGGAGAAGCGAGCGGCGCTGGGGATTTGACTTGGTAAATTGGTACATTGGTAGATTGGTAGCGTGATGACCAGTTTACCAATTTACCAACTACCAGTTTACCAATCTACCAACCACGGAGGTGGCTATGCCACTCATTGCTCAACCACTGCCCCTGCCGGGGGGCGCGCTGTTGGCCCGGCTGCACGGGATCAACGCCGAGCACGGCTATCTGCCCGAGGAGGCTCTGCGCGGTGCGGCCGACGAACTGCAAGTGCCGCTGAGCCAGGTCTACAGCGCCGCTAGTTTTTACTCCGCCTTCAGTTTCGAGCCCCGTGGCCGCCACACCATCCACGCCTGCCAGGGGACGGCCTGCTACATCCGGGGTGGTGACAAACTACTGGAGAAACTCGAAGCAACTCTGGGGGTGAAGGCGGGGGAGACGACCGCCGATCGGCTATGCACTCTCGAGACGGTGTACTGCGTCGGTTCGTGCAGCATGGCGCCGGTGATACGGGTAGACGGTGACACCTACGGCCGGCTCAAGGCCAGCCACCTTCCTCGTATTCTCAAGAAGTGCCGGCCAATCGAGGAACAGGAAGTATGAAGGTACGTACCCGCTCCGATTTAGAGATGCTGCGCTCCGAGGGCTTGTCCACTCTCTATCCGTCCAGGCCGAGAATCAGCGTGGGGATGGCGACCTGTGGCCTGGCGACGGGGGCCGCCGATGTGTACGACACGCTGCGCGACGAGGCAGACGCGCGCGGGCTGGACATCACGCTCGTCGTCACCGGCTGCATTGGCTACTGCCAGCAGGAACCGTTGGTGGACATATCGCTTCCCGGCCATGGCCGCGTCCTCTACGCCCGCGTGACGCCCGACCTCGCCCGCGTTCTGATCGCCGCGTTAGCGGCCGGTGAACTGCCGGCCGAAGGCGCGTTGGCCGTCATCCCGGAGGAGGAGACTTCCGAAGTCTCTGAGACTTCGGAAGTCTTGCCCGGCATCCCCCTGCTCAACGAACTCCCCTTCTACGCCCACCAGCACAAAATTGTCCTGCGCAACAGCGGGCTGATTGACCCCACCCGCATCGAGGAGTACATCGCACGGGATGGCTACCAGGCGCTGGCCCGCGCCCTGCTGGACCTCACGCTGCAAGAGGTGATAGATGAAGTGCTTCACTCCGGGCTGCGCGGACGGGGCGGCGCTGGTTTCCCCACCGGGCGTAAGTGGCAAATCTGCTACGACGCGCCCGGGCAGCCCAAATACGTCATCTGCAACGGTGACGAGGGCGACCCCGGCGCGTACATGGATCGCACTGTGCTGGAGAGCGATCCCTACAACGTCATCGAGGGGCTGACCATTGCTGGTTACGCCATCGGAGCGCGGGAGGGATACATCTACGTGCGCGACGAGTATCCGCTGGCCGTCGAGCGCGTCACCCAAGCCGTGGCCCGGGCCGGGGAACTGGGGCTGCTGGGGGAGGACATCCTCGGCTCCGGCTTTGACTTTGGCGTCACCATCGTGCGCGGGGCGGGCGCTTTCGTCTGTGGCGAGGAGACGGCGCTCATCTCCTCCATCGAGGGGGGATTGGGCGAGCCTCGGCCCAGGCCGCCGTTCCCGGCGACGAGTGGACTGTGGGGGCAGCCTACCGTCATCAATAACGTCAAGACGCTGGCGACGGTACCTGTAATCATCGGCCGGGGCGCCGACTGGTACGCTAGCATCGGTGCCGAGGGGAACGCGGGCACGGTTGTCTTCTCGCTGGTGGGCAAGGTAGCCAACACCGGCCTAGTGGAAGTGCCACTGGGCCTCACGCTGCACGATATGATCGAATCCATCGGCGGCGGAGGGCTGGGCGGTAGAGCGGTGAAGGCTGTGCAGACCGGCGGGCCATCCGGTGGATGCCTCCCGGCCCGCCTGTTCGACCTGCCCATCAGTTACGAGACCCTGACCGAGGCTGGTTCCATCATGGGCTCCGGCGGCATGGTGGTGATGGACGAGGATACCTGCATGGTGGATGTGGCTCGCTACTTCCTTGCCTTCACCATGGCCGAGTCGTGCGGCAAGTGCACTCCCTGCCGTGAGGGCACGCGCTACATGCACGAGACACTCACCCGCATCGTCGAGGGCGAGGGAACACCGGAAGACCTGGAGTTGCTGGAGGAAGTGGCAGAGTGGGTCAAGGCGGCATCGCTGTGCGGGCTGGGCCAGACGGCCCCGAACCCAGTGCTCTCCACGTTGCGCTATTTCCGCGACGAGTACGAAGCGCACGTGACGGAGAAGCGCTGCCCGGCCGGCGTCTGTCGCGCACTGATCCGGTTCACCATCCAACCCGATGTATGTACCGGCTGCGGCCTCTGCCTGCGCGAGTGCCCTGCAGGCGCCATCAGCGGGGAGAAAAAGGAGCCATACGTCATCGACCAGGAACTGTGCACGCACTGCCGCATATGCTATGACGTCTGCCCCGTGGGGGCCATTGAGATCGTGAGGTGAGGCAATGGTGAATCTAATCGTGAATGGACGCTCTATCACTGTGCCCCACGACACAGCCGTCCTGCACGCGGTGCGCGCCGCCGGGGTGGAGCTGCCCACGCTCTGCTACCACGATGGGCTGGCCCCCTACGGCGCGTGCCGGCTGTGCATGGTGGCGATCACTGAGCCTTGCCGTGCCCTCGTCGCCTCCTGTGCCTATCCGGTGGAGGAGGGGCTGGTGGTGGAGACGGACGCGCCGGAGGCTGTGACCGCCCGGCGACTGGCGTTGGAGTTTCTACTGAGCCGCTGCCCCCAGTCCGACGTGATACGGGAGATGGCCGCCGGGGAAGGAGTGACTGCTTCCCGCTTCGGCGCTCCCTCACCGGAGCAGGCCGACGAGCTGTGTATGCTGTGTGGCCTGTGCGTGCGCGTATGCCGCGAGGCGATAGGCGCGGCCGCCATCTCTTTCATCGGGCGGGGGATGGAGCGTAGAGTAGGTACCCCCTTCGACGTGCAGTCCGATGCCTGCATCGGTTGCGGAGCATGCGCCGAAATCTGCCCCACCGGCGCGATCAGGATCGAGGATTCGGGCAACAAGCGCTACCTACACACCTGGAATACCACGGTCGAGTTGCACGCCTGCCCGGAGTGCGGGCGCTTCTTTGCTCCCGAACCGATGGCCTTCCTCAAAGAGATGCTGCCCGATGTGGCGGACTTGTGGGGTCTGTGCCCGGAGTGCCACCGGCGTCGCACGGCCCACCAATGGTTAGTAGCTAGCGACCCATTCGCTCTTACCTGAACACAGACACACAAACAACTCCCCGGTGCATCAGCCAGCCGGGGAGTTTGAGGACTGGGCGGGTGCCAGTCTCTTCTTGACGCCATCATTTGTCCTATTCCCGCCAGCCCGTCGCCAAGCGGTGCCAGTCGAATGGAGCATCGGAGAGCAGGTTGCCGGCGCGGAAGAAACGGGCCGCCAACACCACCATCAGGTAGGTGGTGCCTGCCAACCCCAGCAGGCTGACGATGATCTGCCAAAGCGGTACTTCCCCCAATGCCAGCCGCGTCGCCATCGCGCTCGGGGCGCTGAACGGGAAGAGGCTCAACACTAAGGTCAACGAATTGTTCGGTTCCTCCGCGAAGAGGCGGCCGAACATCAGCATGGGCATGAGTGGCAGCATCAACAACCAAGCCACCTGGTTGCCCTCACGGGCGGTGGGCGCAATCGCTCCCGCTGCCGCCATCACAGAGGCGAAGAGCAGGAAGCCCAACGCCAAGAAGAGGATGGCCCAAACAACGAAGCCGGGCGGGAACGTGAAGCCAGACAGGTCCAGCAAAGCTGCCCCCCGATTGAGTATCAGCACCCCCCCCACCTAACCAGACGCCCAGTTGCAACAAGGTCACCACACTCAAGCCCAGGATCTTGCCCACCATCAGTTCGCGGGGGTACAAGCTGAGCAGGAACATGCATCCAAAATCCTCCTTCACGTAGACCTTCACTATTGCCTACGCGTCGTCCCCGGCGCGCAGTTCCCTGTAGGTCAGCGTCCAGGTATTGGATAGGAACACCTCCAGCAGTTCACCTCAGAGTACTCCACTCGCCGTCTACTTGCCTGCCACCTCCCTATTCCCAGCGGAACGTCCGGGTGGCGACGACTACTCCCGCTACCATCATCCCTCCTAGCACCGCTAGCTCTATCAGATGGTCGCCCAAGGGGCTGCCAAACCACAGTCCCTCTAGGAGAGTGACCACGTGGGTCAGGGGCAGGAACTTGCTGAATGAGCGGATGGCCTCTGGCAGCATTTCACTCGGAAGGCCCGCTCCGGAAAGAAAGAGCATTGGATAGAAGATGACCATCCCCACGACCTGGGCGACGCGGGCTGTAGGTGCCAGGCCGGCAATGACGAAGCCTAAGCTGAAGAAACTCAGAGAAGCCAAGACGAAGCCAACAAGTACGGCCAGCGGGTTTCCATCGAAACGCAGGTCGTAGATCACTTTCGCGGCGATGATCAGCAAGAGTGTGCCCAGCAAGGTCATGGCCAGGTTGACCAGAACCGTCGCTGCCAGAATGGTCTGCGGTCGCAGAGGCGTGGCGCGGTAGCGGCGCAGAACGCCCTTTTCCCGATACACAGCCATGTTAATGGCAACGGAGAGCATCCCGACGCTGGCGATGATCATAGCCGTGTAGCGCGGTACCGAGACATCCACTGAACCCCGGCCGTCAAAGAAAGGGGTTGGGTCATTGCCGTAGATACTGCCGAAGATGAACAGCATCATCAGCGGGAAGGCCAACGTGAAGAAGGCCGCAAACGGCTCCCGCACAAACAGCTTCGCTTCCACCAGGGTCAATTTCCATAAAGCGCGTATCGGTCACCTCCACATAGATTGCCATTGTTCGAGTGAGCGCGCTTCGGCCGAGCAAAGCGTCGAAGCCCCACGCATCACGTTTCACGCAGTCCTTCGCCTGGTCTTCCCTCATCTCACCGGAAGTCACTTCGTTGCCAGTTACGGCCTGATACCACCCGTCACCGGCAGCAACAAGGGCGGAGTACTGAGGTCCGTCTCGTAGCGGGGCAGCAAGCGATAGCCGCCCTCGTAGGGAGCGCTGCGGACGTACTGGCTCACCACCCCCACCACCGACCAGAATTCGCCCACATGGATGAAGGGCCGGCGGAAACCCGTGCTAGCCTTGACGTACACCCTGGCCTCGCCGCTGCCATCGTCCAGGTAGAAGCTCTGACCACTGAAACGCACGGCGGGAGCGAAAACCTGCACCAGCAGCCCCTCGTGCACTTCGCTCACCTCGCCGCTGCGGATGAGGCGTGGCCGCACTGGCTCGCCCGCGCCCGTGCGCCACAGGTCCGTCGGGCGGGACACCCTGACCTCCCACTCACCGTGGTAGTCGGTCAGTCGCCCGCGGACCCGCAGCCAATCCCCCTCGACCAGCGGCTGGTATTCCTCTTTGCTCAGGTAGACGAGAATACCGCCGGTGTGATCCTGGATGTAAATGGAGCGGCCGAACAGGGGCGGCGGCACGGTCACCTGGCCCTCAAGGATCACCCACGTCTTGACGGGGTAGCCGCGAGCCGTCTCAATGGACAGGTGGATGGGAGTGGTCACGCCCGGCTGACCGGGGCTTGGCGAGGAGGTCGGAGCGGGCGTCGGCTGGCTCGGTCTCGTGGTCGTCGCCGTCGGCGTTGCGGTCGGCGTGCCTGGCCGGTTGGACATCCCCGGCGAAGGCGGATAGTCGGTGGTCCAGATGCCACCACCGTCCACCGTGCGGCTCCAGGAGACGTCCGAACCAGGCGATGAGGTGTAGACGAAAGCATCGAGCAGCGTGCCATCAGGGCCCAGCAGCCGCACGCTGTCACCGTCATTGTTCAGCACCAGCTTGCTGTCCC
>DFBV01000073.1:0-233 GCA_002366755.1 Anaerolineales bacterium UBA3071 | reverse complement strand
GCGCTGCCCTGCAACGACGCGGCCGCGCCGTCGGGCTCGTCATCTAACATCCAGTCGCCCAAGTCCACGGCCTGTCCGCTGCCGTTGTACAGCTCGATCCACTCATCATTGAGGTCAGCCATGCCGTCGCCGTCCCAGTCCACATCCCTCGGGGCAGGCAGGAACTCGTTCAACATCATGCCCAACGGGTAAGGTGTGGGGGTGGGGGTGGCTGTGAGTGTGGGGGTTGCGGT
>DFBV01000264.1:768-4668 GCA_002366755.1 Anaerolineales bacterium UBA3071 | reverse complement strand
GCGGCACCTCCGTGGGCGGCGCGGAGCAAACCGCCCAGGTGGCCAAAATCGTGGCACTCTTCCGCGAAGGCAGTCTACATCACTCATTACTTGCGGAAGGCGAACACGAAACACGAAACACGAAACACGCAACCATTGTCGTCTCTGCCATGAGCGGGGTGACGGATTCTCTGATCTCGGCCGCGCAATCGGCGGAGCGACGGGATGGCGAGACCTTCCGTCAGGTGGCCAACGAGCTGCGCCAGCTCCACCGAGGCGTCGTGGAGACGCTGGTGGACAGCACAGGGCGGCGGGCACCCCTGCTGTGGGAGATAGATGCCCTGGTCAGCGACTTCGAGAACCTCTGTCAGGCCATCTTCGTATTGGGCGAATTGACGGCGCGGGGGCTGGATGCGGTGGCCTCCTTTGGAGAGCGGCTGTCGGCGCGCCTCGTGGCCGCCGCCTTGCGCGAGCGAACCGTGCCGGCCCAGGCGGTGGAGGCGACCAACCTCACTATCACCGACGACCACTACGGCGCGGCCTCCCCGCTGATGGAGGAGACCTGCGAGCGCACGCGGGCTGTGCTATTGCCTTTCCTGGAAGAGGGGGTCGTGCCGGTGGTGACTGGATACATCGGCGCTACCGCTGAGGGCACCACCACGACGCTGGGGCGGGGCGGCAGCGACTACAGCGCGGCCATCCTGGGCAGTTGCCTGGACAGTCCCGAAATCTGGATCTGGACCGACGTGGACGGCGTGCTGACTGCCGACCCGCGCATCGTGCCTGATGCCCGCACGCTGCCTGATATCTCCTATGGTGAGGCAGCGGAACTGTCCTACTTCGGGGCCAAGGTGCTGCATCCCAAGACCATTCTGCCGGCCGTGGAGCGGGGTATCCCGCTGCGCATCCTCAACACCTTCAACCCCGACCATCCGGGTACGCTGGTGCTGGCCGAGGAACGGCCCAGCACCGCCGCTGTCAAGGGCATCACCTCCATCAAGGGACTGAGCCTGGTTACCGTTGAGGGCCGGGGGATGATCGGCGTGCCAGGCATCGCGGCCAGGCTTTTCGCTGCCGTAGCCAGTGAAGGGATCAGCGTGCTCATGATCTCCCAGTCCTCGTCGGAGCAGAACATCTGCTTCATCATCCGGCAGGAGGCGATGGCACGGGCGCTGGCGGCGCTGGAGACGGCCTTCGAGTTGGAGCTGGCTCGCCGCAACGTGGACCGCATCTGGGCTCAGAGGGAGGTGGCCATCATCGCCGTGGTGGGTGCAGGGCTCAAGGAGACTCCCGGCGTGGGAGCCAGGGTTTTCGGCGCGCTGGGGACAAGGGGGATCAACGTCATCTCCGTGGCCCAGGGATCCTCCAAGTACAACCTTTCCCTGGTGGTGAGTGAAGAAGACGCTGGCGACGCCGTGCGAGCCATTCACCACGATCTGGGGCTGGGAGAGGCCAACGAACCGTAGAGGCAACGTGGACATGCGACAGATCGCTTTGGTGCAATTGGGCATCGGCCAGGTGGGGGGAGCGCTGGCGAAGATGGTGCGAGCGCAGCGGCAGCAGATCGAACAGAAGTTGGGGCTGCGGTTGACCTACACGGCCATCGCCGACATTGACGGCCTGGCCTGGGCTGAGAATGGCCTGGACGAGGAGCAACTGGATGAGATCGTGCAGGTCAAGGCCCGAGGGATCGCCGATCTGCCCTTCGGCCAACCAATAGGAGACCTGACAGGTTCTTGGAAACCTGTCAGGTCTGGCTTCGCAGGGTTCGATGATGGCATCCTGGTGGACGTCACGGCGGCCGACGGCATGGAAACGTTCCTGGAGGCTGCGCTGCGGCGAGGCTGGGCTGCGGTACTGGCCAACAAGAACCCGCTGGTTGTGCCGCTGCCTTCGTATCAGCGGCTGATGGCCACAGCCGGCCGGCGGCTGCGCTACGAGGCCACGGTGGGCGCGGGCCTACCGGTTATCGCCACCCTGCGTACGCTGCTCGACACGGGCGACGAGGTGCAGCGCATTGAAGGCTGCTTCAGCGGCACGCTGGGCTACCTCTGCCATTGCCTGCAAGAGGAAATGTCCTTCTCGGCCGGAGTGCGGGAAGCGAAGGCACTCGGCTACACCGAGCCAGACCCTCGCGAAGACCTGGGCGGCATGGACGTGGCGCGTAAAGCGCTCATCCTGGCCCGCATGCTGGGCCACGAGCTGGAATTAGCCGACGTGGAAGTGGAAGCCCTCTTCCCAGTGAAGATGGCCGCGCTTTCCGTGGAGGAATTCATGGCCACGCTCGGAAGGCTGGATGGCGAGTACGAGCACCGTATCGCCGCCGCCCGCGCTCGCGGCCGCGTCCTGCGCTACGTGGCGGAAGTGGAGGGGAGCTGCTGCAAGGTGGGCTGGCGAGAGGTAGGCAAAGAGGATCTGATGGCCGCGCTGCGCGGCCCCGATAATATCGTCCGCTTCACCACCAAGCGGTACAAGGACAACCCACTCGTCATCGCCGGGCCAGGGGCAGGGCCAGAGGTAACGGCCGCCGGCCTGCTGGGAGACATCCTGGCGCTGGCGCAGCAGCGTGACTGAGGGTCACTAGCACTAACCTATCCTTCAGGCAGTTCGTGGAGCTCAGGCGATAGCTCGGTCTCCAGAAGAGCCAGCAACTGAATCAGGCTCATTGCCCTGCCGGGGATTACGTTCTCTTCGTCGCCCTCATGGACGTGATGGGGAAAGTTTTCTAGCTCAGGATGGTGAGGTGTGCTGTCCCAACGCCGTCGCAGCCGCGTCTGCTCAGGGTCCATCCATTGATAGCGATAGTCCACCGTCACCAGATAACCGCCCTGGAAAGCAAAGTACTCACTGGCTTCCAGAAAGTCGCCGTTGGCCAACGTGGCCTGCACACGGATGTAGCCATCGTCGGTGTTGGCCCAAGAGCGTACAACTTCGAAATCAGCGATGGCCGGACTGCTGATCAGCGCGGCCTCGACATCGGCCAGATAGGACGTGATCTCATCCATCGCCGCCATCGCCACCCAGGATGTTCAGGCGGGAAAGAATGCGCTGCCTCATCTTGCAAAACGCATTCCATTCCATGAAGTCGGCTGCATCAGACATCTGCCCAGTCTGAAAACGCTGCCAAAACTCATCCGAGGGCAGGCCATACTTCTGCTCAAACTCAGCCAGCGCAGCATTGATCCGGGCCAAGTCGGCCTCGTCCCGCTGTATCTGGTGTCGTAGCGCTCTGTGCAAGATGCTGTTCAGGTAAGCGCTTTGAAAACCGGCACGGTACAGGCGGGCCAACGCCTGCAAGCTCTGCTGGGCATCCGTCTCTGCTATTGTGGTTACTGTTGACATGGCGTAGATCCTCTCTCATCCGATAGTCATCAGACCATTCAGTCAATTCATCAACCTTGGTATGCTTCATTCTATCATAACTTCGAGCAATGAGCAAAGAGACGTTTCAGTTCAGAACTCAACCTTGGAGGGTGCAATGAGCAAATTCAAAGTTGGCATCCTGGGTGCTACCGGTATGGTGGGACAGCAATTCGTACGGCTGCTGGAAGGACATCCCTGGTTCGAAGTTGCGGCGGTGGCCGCCTCGGGCCGTTCCGAAGGGCAGGTCTACAGCGAGGTCTGCCGCTGGCGCGTGTCGGCCGACATGCCCGCCGCCGTGCAGGAGATGCAGGTGCAGCCATGCAAGCCTGAGGCCATGTCCGATTGTGAGCTGATCTTCTCGGCGCTGCCGGGCAGTCTGGCCGGCCCCATCGAGGAAGCCTTCGCCGCCGCGGGCTGTTTCGTCTCTTCCAATGCCTCCAGCCATCGCATGACGCCCGACGTCCCTCTGCTGGTGCCGGAGGCCAACCCTGACCATTTGGCGCTCATTAACGTGCAACGGAGCCGGCGCGGCTGGCAGCGCGGCTTCATCGTCACCAA
>DFBV01000264.1:0-721 GCA_002366755.1 Anaerolineales bacterium UBA3071 | reverse complement strand
TTCGGCCTCAAGACGGTGATGGTCACCACCATGCAGGCCCTGTCGGGTGCGGGCTACCCAGGCGTGCCTTCGCTGGATAGTCTGGACAACGTCGTGCCTTACATTAGTGGTGAGGAAGCGAAGGTAGAGAGCGAACCGCTGAAACTCCTGGGTCGGTTGGAGGGGGAGGGGGTGCAGAAGGCGACGTTCACCATCAGCGCGCAATGCAACCGCGTGGCGACCCGCAATGGACACCTGGAGAGTGTGGCATTGGCTTTCGAGAAACCGGCGACGGTGGACGAGGTAGTGGAAACGCTGCGGGCATTCACCGCTCTGCCGCAGGAACTGGGTCTGCCCAGCGCGCCGCAGCCGCCCATCATCGTGCGGGAGGAGCCCGACCGGCCCCAGCCCTGCCTGGATCGCGACGCTGGGAACGGCATGGCCGTGGTGGTGGGCCGCGTGCGGCCCTGTCCGGTGCTCGACGTCAAGCTCACCCTGCTGGGACACAACACCGTGAGAGGAGCGGCGGGGGCGGCGATTCTCAATGCAGAGTTGTTGGCAGCGCGAGGATACCTGGGAACATCCGTAGCCGGTGCGATCGAGGGCTATCAGCAGATGGCGCAACTGAACCGAGAGTTGGCTGAGGAGTCCATGACTGCCGTAAACGAGGTGTGGACAAGCTATGACTGACTCTACCGAAGAAACTGCCACACTTGCCACAGAGACACAGAGGGCACGGAGG
>DFBV01000030.1:14658-14822 GCA_002366755.1 Anaerolineales bacterium UBA3071 | reverse complement strand
ACGAAATGAGGATAGGTGATCTCCACGTGGCTGGCCAGAAGCCACTCCACATCTTCTGAGCTCAAACGCGTCTGGTCGTTTTCAATGAGCGCCAAGCCGATGTAATAGTTGAATCGCAACAGGTCATTGTACGTGATTGCCTTGCCAGCCTGCTTCAAACGGTA
>DFBV01000030.1:12933-14515 GCA_002366755.1 Anaerolineales bacterium UBA3071 | reverse complement strand
GTCGTTCTGCCACTTCATACGGGTGTATCCAGTATAGTCCATCTTGGGCTAAAAGTCAAACGACGGCGATTCGCAGTGGTTATCCTTGAACACTGTGGAGGTGAAGCATGAAACGTTTCGGCATCATTATCGGCGCTCTGGTGCTGTTGGTGGCAGGTTACTACGGCTACACGGCATACATGGCCGGGCAGGCGGAGCCGACGCCGGAAGCGGCGGTGGTGGTGGAGGTCGGCCCGGAGATGATCTGGGCCTCGGGCACGCTATTGCCGGCCCGCTGGGCTTCCCTGGGCTTCGAAGCGGGCGGCAGGCTGGGCGAGCTCAGGGTCGAGGAGGGACAGGAGGTGGCGGCCGGCGAGTTGCTGGCCCTGGTGGATGCGCCTGATCTGGAGCACGGTGTGGCGCAGGCGCGGGCGGCGCTGGCGCTGGCCCAGGCGCAGCTCGCTCAGGTGAAGGCAGGTGCGCGGCCTGGCGAGATCGCCGCAGCCGAGGCGCAGGTACAGTCGGCTGAAGCGGCGCTGGCCGGCGCGCAGGCCGCCGTCTCCACGGCGCAAGCGAATCTGGAAGCAGCCCAGGCGGCGGCGCCGAGCGCGGAAGCAGCCCAGGCCGCGCTGGCGGCGGCGGAAGCGGAACTGGCCCGCTTGCTCGCCGGGCCGCGCCAGGAGGCCATCGCTGTTGCCGAAGCGCAGGTACAGCAGGCGGCTACCGAGTTGGCCTTCGCCCAGAGCCAGTTCGATCGTCTCAGTTGGGTGGGGGGCGAGGCGGCGGAACAGGTGCGGCATCAGCGAGACGCGGCGGCTGCGGCGCACAACACAGCACAAGCGCAACTCAACCTGGCCCAGGCCCAGGCCACCAAAGAGGAAATCGCCATCGCCGAAGCGGCGGTGGCCACCGCACGGGCCCAGTTGGCCCAGGCCAAAGGGGGCGATGAGGCGACAGAAGCACAGGTGACCAGCGCCGAAGCGGGGGTAGAGGCCGCGCAAGCGCAGGTGGCCAACGCCGAAGCGGGGGTGGCTCAGGCCAAAGCGCAACTCGATCTGCTGCGTGCTGGTGCCACGCCGGAAGAGATCGCCGTGGCCCAGGCGCAGGTGGATCAGGCGCAGGCGGCGCTGGCTCAGGCGGAAGGGGCGCTGGACAAAGCGCGGCTGCACGCCCGTTTCGCTGGCACAGTGGGGCAGGTTTGGGTGCGAGAAGGGGAACTGGTGGCTCCGGGCCGGCCGGTCATCATCCTGGGCGACCTCAGCCACCTGCGGGTGGAGACCACCGACCTGCGGGAGACTGACGTGGCCAAGGTGGCGGTGGGGCAGACGGTGGAGGTGACCTTCGATGCCCTGCCGGGCGAGGTGTGGCAAGGCACCGTCACCCGCATCGCCCCCATGTCCACCGTGGAGCAGGGTAGCACCAACTACACGGCGATCGTTGAACTGGAGCGGGTGGACCCGCGGCTGCGCTGGGGGATGACGGCGTTCGTGAACATCGAGGTGGGGCGGTGAGTCGGTAGATTGGTAAGCTGGTAGATTGGTAGACTGGTAAACTGGTAGATTGGGCCGTGGCGGAGTGGTGAAGCAGTTCCCAATTTCCCAAT
>DFBV01000030.1:9254-12862 GCA_002366755.1 Anaerolineales bacterium UBA3071 | reverse complement strand
TTGGTCGTGCTGACCTTGTTTCTTCCCGCGGGCCGCTGGGACTGGGCCATGGGCTGGGCCTTGGTTGGCATATACGTGGTCTGGTCTGCTGCCAACGCATTGATTCTGATCCCCAGAAGCCCCGAATTGCTGGTTGAACGCGCCACGCGCAAGAAAGGCCTGAAAACCTGGGATACAGTCATTCTCAGCATCATCGGCCTGATCACCATAGCCAAGCACATCACGGCCGGGCTGGATGTACGCTTCGGGTGGACGTCGCCGATGCCGCTGGCACTGCAGATCACCGCGCTGGTGATCGCCGTGCTGGGATACGCCCTGGGGACCTGGGCAATGGCCGTCAACGCCTTTTTCTCGCTGGTTGTTCGCATCCAGGAAGACCGAGGCCACGCCGTTATCACCGGTGGCCCTTACCGGGCAGTGCGTCATCCGGGTTATGCCGGGACGATGGTCTTCGAGCTGGTGACGCCGATCATGCTCGGCTCGCTGTGGGCGCTCATCCCGGGCGTGCTGGCGGCGCTGCTTACCCTCATCCGCACGGCGCTTGAGGATGGGACGCTGCACGAGGAACTGCCAGGTTACGCCGAGTATGCTCAGCAGACGCGCTACCGGCTGCTGCCCGGCGTGTGGTAGTCGCCAAGAGAGGCGACAGGATGCTGTTCAGGAGGAACAGAATGAACATCAATGCGTCTGCCAAGCAAACAGAAAGGGCATCCAATGCCCTCAGCGGGATCGGTTGGAAGGTATGGCTCAGGTTCGTCGCCTTCACCTTGCTGCTGCCGGCGGTTCTGTTCATCGCCGCCGGCCGCCTGAATTGGGTGATGGGGTGGGTCTACATCGGGTTTACCCTCTTCAGCACATTTCTGAGCCGGATTATCGTGATGCGTACCAACCCTGATTTGATAGCCGAACGCGCCCAATCCCTGGAAAGGGAGGACGGCAAAGGCTGGGACCGAATGCTCTTGTTTTTCCTGTTCCTGCTCGGCCTGCTGTGGATGATCGTGGCCGGGCTGGATGAGCGCTTCGGATGGTCGCCCCAGATTCCGCTGGCGCTCCAGCTTGTGGCGTTGGTCATCATGGTGCTAGGATACGTCGTAAGCACCTGGGCTATGGCGGTGAACAGGTACTTCTCAGCCGTGGTGCGCATCCAGAAGGACCGGGGCCAAACTGCCGTCGCCGACGGGCCATACCGCTTTGTGCGCCATCCGGCTTACGCTACGAGCATCGTAAGTTGCCTCGCCACGCCGATCCTGCTGGGCTCGCTGTGGGCGCTCATTCCATGCGGTCTGGTGGCCTTGGTCACAGTCGTCCGCACGGCGCTGGAAGACCGCACGCTGCAGGAAGAGCTGGAGGGCTACGCGGAATATGCGCAGCAGGTGCGCTATCGCCTGCTGCCGGGTGTCTGGTAATGCCAACGAGGTGAAATGATAAGGAAATGAGAGCATTTTCCACCTGTGGTGGGTAGCAGGCCAACCGCGTTGGCCGTGGCCGGGAAAGCGCCCAACGCGGTTGGGCTACCTACCCAAAACCACCAGATGTGGAAAATACCCGGAAATGGAGGGCAAAATGCAACTACCGCAAGGAAGGATTTCGGAACCGGATCTTTCCTACTTTGGATTGCAGGCCTATGTTGGCACCACGAAACACATGGGAGGGCTCGAGACGACAAAAGAGCTTATCGAGCTGTGCCACGTAGACGAGGATTCGTACGTTCTGGGCGTGGGATGCGGCGTCGGCGCAACCGCTTGTTACCTGGCCAAAAAGCATGGCTGCAAAGTGCTGGGTGTAGACATCCACGAAGCGATGATCGCCAGGGCGAACGAACGGGCGGAAGGCGAGGGTGTAGAGGGTCACGTCGAATTCAGGGTAGCAGATGCGCAAGACCTCCCATTCGAGGATGCGCATTTTGACGTCGTTATCGGCGAGTCGGTAGCCACGTTTATCGAAGACAAGCAGAAAGTGGCCAGCGAGTGTGCGCGCGTGACCAGGCCCGGCGGATACGTGGGGCTGAACGAGGAACTCTGGCTCGAGACACCACCGGCACAGATGGTCGAACACGTAAGACATATCTGGGACATCAAGCCGGACATTCCAACTCTTGAGGGCTGGATGGGATTGCTAGAGGGCGCCGGACTGCGCGACATCGTCGTGCGAACCTACGAATTTGATACGCGACGGGAGTCCACTCAGGTTCAGCGCTATCGTTTTCAGGATATGTGGAGAATGTTTTATCGAACACTGTTCCTGTACATCAAGAATCCGGCTTTCAGAAAGTATATGGCAGAAAGGCGGTATCTCCCGAAGAATATCTTCGAATACCTGGGATACGCGATATTCGTGGGAAGGAGAATGAAGCCATGAACGTAGACGCCACACACAAGGCCCGACAACAGGCCCCGGACCTCAACGCGGGGATCGTCAGACGAGCGGTGCAGGTGTTCGTGACCCTTGCCATTCAGGCGGCGATACTGTTTCTTGCAGCAGGCCGGTTCGACTGGGTGTGGGCCTGGGTGTTCATCGGACTGTACCTGGCTGGCGTGGCTGTCAACGCCAGCTTCATGCTGCGCTACAGCCCGGAGACGGTCGCGGTACGCTCTAAGGCCAAAGGCATCAAAGTTTGGGACATGATTTTCGGCGGCCTGTTCGCCATCATGTACTTCGTGGCCGTGCCGCTCATCGCCGGGCTGGACGTGCGCTTCGGGTGGACGGGGCCGATCGCGCTGGCAGTGCATCTTGCGGGTGCCGTGGCCTTCGCGCTGGGATTCGCGCTGCTCATCTGGGCCATGGCCTCAAATGCCTACTTCGCCACGATTGTGCGCATCCAGGAGGACCGCGGGCACACGGTATGCGACACCGGGCCATACCGATTCGTGCGCCATCCGGGTTACGTCAGTGCGATCATCCACGCCCTCGCCGTGCCGCTGCTGCTGGGCTCGCCGTGGGCGCTGATACCGGGCGTGGTGGGGGCGCTGGCATTGGTCGTCCGCACAGCGTTGGAAGACCGCACCCTGCACGACGAACTTGACGGCTACGGGGAGTATGCCCAGCGGGTGCGCTACCGCCTGCTGCCGGGCGTGTGGTAAGGGGGCCAGGTGACCGGCACCTCTGTACCAATTTACCAGTGTACCAATTTACCACTTTACCGACCTGCAGGAGCAAAGCCCATGCACAACGACATCATCGTGGAGACCCACGACCTGACCAAAGTCTACGGTGACGGGGCCGAGGTGCGGGCGCTAGACGGCGTCGATCTGGCCATACGCCGCGGCGAGATGGTCGCCGTGATGGGGCCTTCGGGCAGCGGCAAATCCACGCTGCTCAACATGCTGGGCGCGTTGGACCGCCCCACCAGCGGCCGCGTACTGGTCAACGGCCAGGACCTGGTGACCATAAAGGACATGGATCGCTTCCGCGCCCAGACCGTGGGCTTCGTCTTCCAGTTGTACAACCTGTTGCCCACCCTCACGGCGCGGGAAAACATCGAGATCCCCATGCAGGGCCAGCCCATCGGCAGGGGCAAGCGACGGCAGCGAGCCGAGGAGTTGCTGCACCTGGTCGGGCTGGGCGATCGTTTGCACCACCAGCCAGCGCAGCTTTCCGGCGGCGAGCGG
>DFBV01000030.1:8870-9117 GCA_002366755.1 Anaerolineales bacterium UBA3071 | reverse complement strand
CTGCTGGGTCAGCTTCTGCGGGAGGGGAAAGCCGAGCCTCTGGCCGCGGTGGGGCTCAGCGACCATGGCCGGTTGACCTCCGAAGCGCGGACGCTGGCGGAATTGCTGGCGGAGTGGGGATGAGGGGGGATCGGGACGGGAATGAGGCAATGAGGCAAATGAAGTAATGAGGCAACGAGGAACGCAGAGAACTTGAAGCCCGGCGCGCAGGCGTCGGGTTTTCGTTTGTCGAGACGAGGGCGGTGGG
>DFBV01000030.1:8419-8763 GCA_002366755.1 Anaerolineales bacterium UBA3071 | reverse complement strand
ACCAACTCAAAGGGGGATGAGTTCATGATCCTGGATGATCTTGCCGCCATGCGCAGACTGGATGCTGAGGATATGCTGGGCCGTATCACGGAGATGCCAACGCAGTGCCGCATCGCCTGGGAACGTGTGATGTCCTTCGAACTCCCGTCAGCCTACCGTCAGGCGCGGGAGGTGCTGATCCTGGGCATGGGGGGCTCGGCCATCGGCGGAGATCTGCTGCGTACGCTGGCGGCCAGGGAATACCCGCTGCCCGTGCTGGTCAACCGCCAGTACACCGTGCCCGCCTTCGTGGACGAGCGAACGCTGGTCATCGCCTGCAGCTACTCGGGCAACACCGAGGAAAC
>DFBV01000030.1:0-8357 GCA_002366755.1 Anaerolineales bacterium UBA3071 | reverse complement strand
CGCGCCGCGCTGGCCCACAGCTTCGTGTCGCTGCTGGGCATCTTCTACAAGTTGGACTTCATTGGTGACAAAGAGGATGATCTGGCGGAGGCGGTGGAGGTGATGGAGCAGTGGCAGGCGGAGATCGGTCCGCAGGTGGCCACGAAAGACAACCAGGCCAAGCAATTGGCGCAACGACTGTACGGCAAGCTGCCGGTTGTCTACGGAGCGGGCCTTCTGGGCACAGTGGCGCGGCGATGGAAAGGACAACTCAACGAGAACAGCAAGAACTGGGCCTTCTTCGAGGAGATGTCGGAGCTGAACCACAACGCCGTGCTGGGCACCCACTGGCCGCAAGAATTGCTGCCACAACTGCTGGTGGTGATGCTCACCTCAGAAGGCGACCATCCCCGCAACGCATTGCGCTTCCAGGTTACGCGGGAACTGCTGGAGCGGGAAGGGGTGGCGGTGGAGATCTTGCCGGCGCGGGGCCGCGGTCGCTTGGCTCAGATGCTCTCCACCATCCACTTCGGCGACTTCGTCAGCTTCTACCTGGCTATGCTCAATGGCGTCGATCCGACCGATACGGGAGCGATCGAGTGGTTGAAGGAGCGGTTGGCCCAGGTGCCGGTGTCTTGATGAGGATCGCCCTCGGCGGCTCTGACAATCTCATCACCAATCTCATCAAATTCCACCTAATCTCATCACGCAGCGATATAGCGGGTGGTACGACCTTGACCAACACGGATAGCCTGTCCTACCGCCACCAGCTTGCTGAGATCCCGCGTAGCGGTGGGCGTGGCAATGTCAAACTGCCGGCAGTACTCTCTGTTCGTGAACATTCGGCCCTCGTTTACCATCAGCCTCAACGCCTCGATCTGCCGCTCGTTCAGGCCCAAGGCGCGCAGATCGGTGACACCCTCCTCTGCGATCAGATCGAGGATGTGCTCCCCCGGTCCTCGAAAAGTCACTCGGAACCAGCCGGGGCCGGCCTCGAAACGGGGTTCCGGCAGGCCATGAGCGCGCATGTCCCGCCGCATGCGCTCAATGCCAGTGCCGAATTGCTCGATATACCCCAGCCGGTGTAGCAATCTGGCCAGGTCGGGGTTGCGCCATACCGGGGGCGTATGGCCCAGGGTATCTATCGTGATCGGCGGCAGCAGTCCACCAGGGCTCTCGACTTCGATCCGATCGGCATAGATGGCCACTTGCGCCCGGCTGCCAGCCTGCCAGTAGTCGCGGTGGATGACGGCGTTGGCGATGGCCTCACGGATGGCCGGGTAAGGGTACTCGGTGATCTCCAGCCGCTGGGCGTGGTAGATCTTGGAGGCGATGCGGGTATTGCGACGCACAAAGGCTTCCGCCCGGTCAATGATCTCGGCCAGGTCACCTTCGACGTCCGCTCGATCCACGATCTGGGTTGTGCCCTTGGTGGTGCCGGGGAAGCGGGCCAGGCCCACCACACTTTGGGGCACGAACCGCTGGGGCTCTTGGGCGAAAAGAAGCACGGCGGCCATCGTCGGCGTCAGACGGTCGTCCACGACGCGCATCACTTTCAGGCGACGCAGGGTCTCGGTCACGGGCAGGTCAGCCGTAATGTCTGGCAGCCGGCCGCGCTGGATAGCCATCTCCAGGAAGCGGCGCACGCGGGCGGGGTCAATGTCCTCCAGGGACGCCTCGCTGGGCTGGTCGTCGAAGCGGGGACGGCTTTCCAGAAGCAGCCGTCGCTGTTCGTCCCGCGAAAGCTGGGCTGTGACCGCTCCCACCCGCCGGTAGGCTCGCCCATAGGCCAGGTGGGGCCGGTCGTGTCCTGCTGCTACGGTCACGGTGATGACCGTTAGCCCTTCCAGTTCCAGATACTCGACTTGCGGATACAGGGGCGGGTCGGTGTTGTTCACGATGGTGTTGACCACCAGCTCGCGGGTGTTGGCTCCCAGAGTCACCCCGATCACCGTGCCATCGGCCCGCACGCCGAAGAGCAGCGTGCCGCCCTCGGCGTTGGCAAAGGCGGCAATCGTGCGCACGCCGGCTTGCAGTTCAGCCAGCGAGCGCTTGAACTCCAGCCGTTGCCCTTCTCCTTGGGCGATTAGATGCAGAAGCTCGTCTCGGGTCATCTTGCTTCCCTGTTCACGTCCTCGGTTCTACCGCTACTTCGGCGACTTCGTCAGCTTCTACCTGGCTATGCTCAATGGAGTCGATCCGACCGATACAGGAGGTATCGAGTGGTTGAAGGAGCGGTTGGCCCAGGTGCCGGTGTCTCGATAGAAAACGCCTTTGGCCTTGATGGCTCAACCTGCACGAAGGTGCCGAAGGCGCAGTGCTGGCGGCAGCGGCATGTTAACTTCGCCGAGGCTGCGGAGCTCATGGATGTAGTCAGTTTGGGAGTTGGTTTTCATGATTATGGCGATGAGCTAGAATTCCGTCGCACCAAAGCCTGCTTGATGAGCGGCAAGTAGATAGAGTTCTCTACATGCTTTGTGTACCAGTCGCTGTAGGTTCCTGCAGCCAGATGCCTTTCGATCAACCTGGCCTCTTCTAAAAGCGTCCATAGGTTGTGTGTTGCCCGGTTGCAAAAACCCTGGATACCTCCGGCCTTTAGACCATTTAACCCATGCTGCTGGCAAGCCGGGCATTGGCATTCTGCCAGCCTGTCCCATTCCGCTGGAGATGGTCTACGTCCTCTCCAGTTCCCCAATTCAGCCACAACCCGGTCGCCACTACCAGGTAACTGCACGATCCCCCGCGCTGCCCTGTTGCGCCATCCTGATGAGTCCACAGTATCCACTTCCAGCAGTGCCGCCAAGTGGAGTGTTGCTGTCCCACCAATGCCGAAGACGTGGATTTGTTTCCCAGCAAACTCCCGTCGGACATGTTGTAGGCTTTCCAAAATCTCAATGTAGGGCATTGCCTTACGAGCACGCAACAGGTTAGGTACAATACCGCCTAGAGCAATGTCTGGTTTTTGAGATAGATGGTCATGAACTTTGATCGCAGTGCAATACTCCTTCAGGAAACGACTAATATGAATCACGGGCACATAGCCATCCTGATGATAGGCCCGATTCATAGTCATTGTACGCCTGAAACAATCGAGTTGCTCCTCCTTGGTCATTTTGGGTGTAGGAATGAAGTCCTGTGGGATGGGCCACCAGTCAGGTCTGGCCTCTGCAACAAACTGCTCGTACTTCTTCCTTGGGATTTCCCCGTCTCGCCTCAAGAAATAGAAGGCGCCGTTGTCCAGGTAGGCTTTCACCGTTTCAGGAACGGCTAGAGAAGTGTGAAGTCCTTGTTCCATTGCCTTGCGTCTGCGAACTGGCATTTGGTGAAAACCAGCATAGGAGACCATAACTGCCTGCAAGTTGGACAAATGATAAGGGGAAGTGGGGTCCCACACTCTAGGTTTTAGATTCTTCAAACTGAGGCCAGCGATGATTTCCAAAGTTATCTCCTTGTCTCATTAGCAATGCTAGCACGCACTTCTTCGAGGACTTCAAAGGCGTCCCGTTCCTCACGCTCACCTTTTGATTCGGGCTCTTTCATCTTAACCAGCACGGGAAAGTTAATCAGTTGACCGGACAGGATAGCCTCTCCCACATCCAGGTCAGGTAGCATGCGAGCCTCATCCTCAGCCAGGGTCTCGACCACCCTACGGACATAGGTTTGGTCAGCCGGGTTGACCATGCGCATGATAATGTAGGAGTTGCACTGGGAGAGTGTAGTCTCATCCAGGCGTGACGGCCTCTGGCTGATCAGGATAAGGCCCACACCGAACTTACGTCCTTCCTGAGCGATTTGCCTGGTGGTGGTAATGGCACGCTGCTCGGCTGGCATACTGGCTCGAGCTGGGGCGAAGTTGTGTGCCTCTTCCAGCAGTAGAAGTACGGGTAGTTTGAGTTCGTCTCTCACTCGCGCCTCGAAGATATCGTCGGCAATGATGCTATAGATTGTGGCCTGAAAGTCGCCCGTGTAGCCAGCCAAGGCTACGATGCTGATCTGACCGTAGCATACCAATTCCGTTCGATCGGTGGGAAGAGGCTGGGCACTGCGGGCAATCTTCTGATTGATTCGCTCCATGCGGTAAAGAGTTCCTGCAGCTGCTCGCAGTCTGCTGGTTAAACCTTCCAGCCAATTAGCAACTTGTCTCGTAACTCTAAGATTCTCCCTACCGCTCCATTCGACAATCTTGGCAAGAGCCTCCTGATCTTTGCTCTTCCCGGCCTTAACAACTGCTGTGACAAAATCGGCAAGAAAGAAAAGGTTAGGTCTCAGACCATACCTCAGAATGGTCTCATTTCCCAAATGGTGACTTAGCCACTGAGTACGTTCTTTCAGTTCTTCGGGCGTCCCACTAACAAAGGCCTTTGCGCCTTTGAAAAGATCGTTGAACATGCTACGTTGAGTATCCGCCAACTGCCACGCCAGGGCTTCCACGACCGTGATCACAGATTCTGGTTCTTGTTCGAAAACCGGGAATTGTGCATAGTACCGCTGCACCTGGTCTTTGAGACTTGGTACGTCCGCTAGCCCAGTGTAGTCTCCGTGTGGGTCGAAGATAACAATGGGGTAGTTCTTCTGGGCAAGTTGCTCGATAATGCGCCGTGCTGTCCAACTCTTGCCAGCGCCAGTCATCGCCAAGATAGCCAGGTGGCGCTTGACAATAGCGTGGCCGTCTACCTTCACGTCTACTCCGGGGCGATTGGAAAGGGTAGCGATGTCCAGGGCACGCTTTTGCTTTTGTTGCAGTTCTCCCAAAACAACGCGGGCGATGTCCTTTGAGTCGGGGCGGTAAGCGCTGGAAGCAGGCTGGGGCGGGTAGCGCAGGTGATCCAGCTTACCACCACTTCTTCCGGCCAGCGGCTCGGCTCCTAGGACCTGGCAAACTGCCGTCACCATCTCTCGGCTTAACGAAAGCACCGTGTCAAATGGATCCGTCCGGGTGGCTGCCAGTTCGTGCCCGGCCTCAGCGGGAAAGAGCGGATTCAGCCTTTCAATGTGCTGCACCTTGGCCCACACACGGATCTTTTCAGGCGGGGCATTACTTTCCGGCTGACGCAGTTCAGCGTCCACAGCAATGATATCTTGCTCGCGGATCGTTTCGTGCGCTACGGCCAGCCTGAACTCTCTGCTGGTGCTTTCCCCAACTATTGTGCCAACATACCGGGTTGCCTGTTGTGCATCATTAGAGATTGCCATCAAATCACCCTCCTGTCAGGCTTTGGGGCGGAATAGCCAGTCCCGATGAGTCATGTAGATTGCTTGAACCAAAATGCGACGCATATCGGCATCGCTGATTTCACCACGCTGCAAGCTGACGCCCAAGTGATATCGGATAAGCTTGCCATAGGCATCGGTCAGCCAGGCTGGGACGTGGGCAAGTTTGTCGGCGATGTCCAGGCCCACAGGGAAGCCATAGCCGGGGAGCAGGCGCGCATACAAGTACGTGCGGCGGGCGGCTTCTACAATCTGGTCAGCCCCCAACTCCTCAAACACTTCAACCCGCACTGGCTCCGTGGTCTCTGACACATGTACATAGCATCCACGCACCTGCGGAAAGCCAATCTTTCCCGGCTTCAAAGGTGCAAAGTTGACTAGCCCTGTGCCAGCTTCGCCTGGCAGAGAGACGGCTCCCCGACGCAAACCTTCGTATTTTTCAATCTCCCACGGCTCTGAGAACTGCCCCGGCTGAAGCAGCATAGCCAACAGGAGAGTGTCGGTGTACCCCAGCCGGTCGAGCAAGGCCTTGGGCGAGGTCAGGTCAGATCGACCGTACATCCGGTTGAAATAGTCTGCGTTCCCTTTGGCTCGCAATCCCCGGAAGACGCGCTCCAGCAGCACCTTTTCGCTAAACCACCGCAACTCCCCGCGCTCGACCACACCAGCGATGATGGGTGTGGGTTTGCGTCGGCGTGCTTCCCGAATCAGTCGCCGGTACAGGTAAGCGATCCAAGCTAGTGGCTCGAACACCCGCCGTTTGATCCATTCATCGGAGCGGTCGGTCATCTGGGGGTAAATGTCCAGTCGCGCTTCCCGCAAAAAGCCTTCTTTGAGTTGGCGGCCCAGGTCAGGGTCCGGCGCATAATGACGCAAAAAGAGGTCGGTGTCTCGTTCAGTAAAGGGGGTGTGTCCCGCATAGCCGCCCATCAGGTAGACCAACGGGCCGTGGAACATCAGGACGCAGAGATCAGGCGTCCGGTCCAGCACCGATAAACCGCCAAGAAGTTCGGCTGTGATGCGCACAATGTCAGGAAAGTCTTTACGCTCCTTACTGCCACCCTCCAGATCACCCAGGATGACGGGGTAGTAGCCAAACCGTTCTCGTTCAGCCAGACGACGCTCACCTGTACGTACACAATATGAGCCAACACGTAGAAGGATGGGCACTTGGCTTGAGATTTGCACCCGCCCAACGCCTCCATCAATGAACGTCACTACCTCACCTTGCACAGCCGACCAGTCAGCATTCTCAATTCCATGGGCGGTCAGGATTGGATCAGACCGTTTGCCTTGGCCTGCAGCGTGCATCGCCCGACGTAGTGCTGTCACAAAGCGTGCTGTGTTCTTGAAGTAATTATCGCGCAGGCTCTCGGCTACGGTCAGTGCGTTTTCGGCCAGCTTCATCAACAAGTGCGGCTGGCGTTGCAGGTCATCGTGTACACCTTCCTCTGTCAAACGGCGATCCCCGGATGTTCTGTGGTTCATGCGCGCAACACCTCGATACCCAACTGCGCCAACACGCGCCGCGCCTCGCTGGTCACAAAGGCACTCACCGGCAACCCCGCCAACTGGCTGACCAGCCATTTGGGGGCCACCCGTCGGTTATCCACCAGGACATACCACGATTGGTAGCGTGTCGGATCACCCCGTCCTTCCGCCAGTGCCTGACGAGCCATCTCCATCACTTGCTCTGATGTGAGTGCAATCTCAACACCCCGGATGCGTGCCTTACCCTGTTGAGTGACAGTCGCTTTCTGAGAAGGTGGCCCACCATGTAACCAGTCGTGCAGCTTTGCCTGTTGGCGGCCACGTCCACCCCTGTAGATGGTCACCTTGAGGTCGGCTGGGATCAGCAATCCGTAGCCGGCTAGTGCCCACAGGTAGTCTTTCCCCATGCTTATGAATAGCTCTTTGTATTGCCCACTCTTTAGGATACGCTCTAATTCTGCCAGCACCTTTGGTTGCAGTTCGATGGCCCGGTGAGGTGTCATTTGGTGATGATAGTTGGGAATTGGTTTACTGGATGGGATGAGGCCAAACTCGGCTGAGAGGATAAAGACATCCAGGTCTTGCGCCTCAAGAGGACATTCTCGCAGGAACTTGCGCAGTACCTGAAACGCTGGGCCGTCATAGCGCTCCACAGCTGGTAGCAAGTCTGGCTCAGGACGTTTCCTCTGGGAACAAGAAAGGATTAGTAACCAGTGGTTCAAAGTCACCTCCTTCACTTCGCTACCAGTAGGGGATTGAACTGGGTGTCGTAGTCATACACATCCACACCTTCTTTCCGCTTGAGGAAGTTCGCCACCTTGTAGGTCAGCGGCGTCACAGCCGCCTCATAGACAGATTTCGCCAGCCACTGGGTCACGATAGCCGAAGCTAGGCCGCTCAGTGGGATAGTGCCCACAAAGGCCAGTGTCATAAACACCAGCGAGTCCAGCCCCTGCCCCACCAGCGTCGAGGCGATGGTGCGCGTCCACAGCCAGCGTCCCTGGGTGGCGATCTTCATCTTCGCCAGGACGAAGGAATTAGCAAACTCGCCCAGCAAGTAGGCCAGAAACGAAGCGACCAGCAGCCGGGGGGTGTAGCCCAGGATGCGCTCGTAGGCCGCCTGACCGTCCCAGAACGAGGCGGCGGGCAACACCTGTCCTACCCAGATGGCGACCACGGCGATGAGGTTGCAGAAAAAGCCCAGCCAGATCACCCGCCGCGCCTGGCGGTAGCCGTACACCTCGGTCAACACGTCGCCGAAGATGTAGCTGATGGGGAAAATGATGATGGCAGCCGGGAGCACCAGGCCGAATACGCTCACTAGCTTGACAGCGGTGATGTTAGCCGTGACCAGGCAGGTGATGAAGACGGCGGTGACGAGGATGAACCATTGAGAGTAACCTGTGGCCGAGGTAGACCCCTGTTGTTGCTCTGCTGACACGGTCGTTTCCTCCTCAGTTGGAAAGCGTGTGACTACATTCCGGGGGCAAGGGCATTCTCATGACTATTCTATCACAAGAAAGCGAGACGGCCAAAGTGCAGCAATTCTGAATCTGGCAGGATAGGGAGCAGCAGAGCAGTTCGAAATGGACGAAAGGGGGCACTCAAAGCAGGGAGAGGGAATGAGGAGAGTAGAAAGGGAAGGGAAGAGGGGGCGAGAGTGACCTGACATGGTC
>DFBV01000099.1:6601-7223 GCA_002366755.1 Anaerolineales bacterium UBA3071 | reverse complement strand
AATGCGCACATCGGCCAGAGAATAGATCACGTGGGCGCCATCCCGCCGCGAGTTCACCATCTGCCGGTCGCGCAGAACCTTGAGATGGCGGGAGACGGTGGCCTGGGGGGCGTCCAGCGCCGTGACCAGCTCGCCCACCGCCTTAGGCCCCTTGGCCAGTTCGTAAAGGATGGCGATGCGCTTGGTATCAGCCAGTGCCGCGCAGATCCCAGCGTGGAAGGTATTCAGTTCGTCTCGGAGTGGTTTCTCTAGTGGCATGGCGTGAGATGTTGGTTGTTGTGCATATTCGGATAAGCGAATGGACGAATATGCTAATACTATCCTCTCCTGGCTGGGCGGAGTATGACGGATGTCACAAACTGGGGCGAAAAGGTGCCGGAGCGATATTCGCTGCTTCTGCCCTGATGCCACATGGCTTCGCATTCCCCGACACACTCCCCTGGTGAGCTTTGGCTCTCCGTCCTGTCTCATGGTATAATCTGTGCCTCTACCGAAGAAACTGCCAGACTTGCCACAGAGGCACAGAGGCACAGAGGCACAGAGGGCACGGAGGTTTCAAGGTGTCTCTCAAGGAATCTATGTTTTTTGCGTTTGCTGCTGAACGATTCTGAGTGCCACCTTG
>DFBV01000099.1:5638-6559 GCA_002366755.1 Anaerolineales bacterium UBA3071 | reverse complement strand
GACCTTTTTTCAGGGGAGTCATCTGTATAATCTTCCCTGTCCATCGGTCATTGGAACGGAGTTCGTCATGAGCATAGTTATGCACGGCAGTTGGTCCGCAGAGGTTTTCTTCCTCTGGGGTGAGTCGTCGCAACCGGCGGCGAAGCGGCGCGGGCGCCGGCCCCGCCTGCCGTGGCACCCTCACGCCGCGTCTCCGGACAGTCTGCGGGCCACGCTGGAAACGCTGGCTCCCCTCGGGGACTGGACCGGCACCCCCACAGCGACGCGGGTGATCTTGCTGCCCTCCACCGTGGACGGGCCACACCTGCCCCCCTGGCTGATCCCGGACACAGAAGAGACGGAGGCCGAGGCCGAACTGCACCTGTCGCCGTGGAAAGTAACCGGCCTGGCGCTGGATGTGATCTCTGCACTGGATCTGTTGGTCGCGCTGCCGCTGGGTGAAGCGGCCGGCCGACAATGGGGTACCGATCTGCGCTACTGGGGCCTGGTTGCCAAACTGGGGCTGGAGTTCCTGGCGCGCCACAGATACCTGCCGGGCATGGCGGAAGACGAAGGACAGTACCGGGCCGTCTGGCTACCGGTGATGGACGATCCCCACGACCAGGCGCGTCTGCGTGCCCTGGTACAGGCCATGCCGCCTGTGTGCCGAGCGCTGTTCACCCAAGACCAGGCACCATCGCCTTCGGCAGGGCTCCCCTCGGCCACGCTCGGGACAGGCAGGGCAGGCGCTGACCAGGCCCACACGCCACAACCGTTGCTGAATAGCTTTCTCAAGCGGCTGATTGACCGGGCCGTGCGCGATTGGGGCCGAACCCGCCTGGACCGGCGGCGCAAATCGCCGACGGGCGTTGCCGGCGCGTGGTGGTCGGCGTTGTGGCGCGACGACGGGCGCATTGAGGTGGAGATGTCGCAGCGCCGCGA
>DFBV01000099.1:3704-5613 GCA_002366755.1 Anaerolineales bacterium UBA3071 | reverse complement strand
CCGTTCCGCCTCTGCTTCCGGCTGGAAGCGCCGGAGTTCGATCCAGAGAGCGGTCAGGTGGTTGCGCCCGACTGGGTCTTGCACTACATGCTCCAGGCCAATGACGACCCCAGCCTGCTGGTACCGGCCGACCAGGTGTGGCGGGCGCGTGGCAGCACGCTGCGTATCCTCGACCGCAAGTTCGAGGGAGCCCAGGAACGGCTGCTGGCCGGACTGGGCCTGGCACGGAGGCTCTTCCCGCCGATCATGACCAGCCTGCGCACGGCACGCCCTCGGGCCTGCACGCTGACGGTGGACGAATCCTACGCTTTCCTACGCGAGGTGGGGCCGCTGTTGGAGGGGAGCGGCTTTGGCGTGCTGGTGCCGCCCTGGTGGGACAAACCCGGCGCCCGGCTGGGCGTGCGGGCCAAGCTCAAGGCCGATGCTAGCATCGTCGGCAGAGGCATCCTCAGCATGGATTCGCTGGTGCAGTTCGACTGGGAACTGGCCCTGGGCGACGAACCGTTGACCAGCGAGGAATTCGAGCGGTTGGCGGCGCTTAAGATGCCGCTGGTGCGGGTGCGCGGCCAATGGGTGCTGCTGCAGCCTGACCAGATCGAGGCGGCCATTGCTTTCTGGGAGAAGAAGCGAAAACTGGACCAGATGCCTCTGCGCGACGCCTTGGGCATGGCCCTGGGGGCTGCCCAAGACGTAGAGGGGCTGCCTCTGCACGGCGTCGAGACGTCGGGCTGGCTGGACGACCTGTTGCAGCAGTTGGAGGCCGGTGACAAGCTGCAAGAACTGTCGCCTCCGCAGGGCTTTGTGGGTCAGTTGCGGCCCTACCAGGTGCGCGGCTATTCCTGGCTGGCTTTTCTACGCCAGTGGGGCCTGGGCGCTTGCCTGGCGGACGACATGGGACTGGGAAAGACCATCGAGGCCATTGCACTGCTGCTGCACGAGCGCGAACGGGCTGAGAATGGCCTCGGACCGGCGTTGGTGCTTTGTCCCACCTCCGTCGTCGGCAACTGGAAGCGTGAGATCCATCGCTTTGGCCCAGAGCTGCGGGTGATGGTGCATCACGGCAGCGGTCGGGCCAGGGGCGGCGAATTCACCACCGCTGCCCAGCAGCACGATGTGGTCGTCAGCACCTATGGCCTGGCGCGGCGCGATGCAGAGGACCTGATGCAGGTACCCTGGAGCGATGTGATCCTCGATGAAGCGCAGAACATCAAGAACCCCCACGCCAAGCAGACGCAGGCCATCCGCAAGCTTCGAGCGGCCAACCGTGTTGCCCTGACCGGTACGCCGGTCGAGAACCGGCTGTCTGAGCTGTGGTCTATCATGCAGTTCCTCAACCCGGGGTTCCTGGGCTCGCAGACCAGGTTCCGCAAGACGTTTGCGCTGCCCATCGAACGCTACCAGGATCGGTTGGCTACCCAGCGGTTGAAAGGGCTGGTGGGGCCGTTCATCCTGCGCCGCCTCAAGACCGACCCCACCGTTATCCAGGACCTGCCGGACAAGCTGGAGATGAAGGTCTACTGCAACCTGACGGCCGAACAAACCACACTGTACGAGGCGGTGGTCAAGGAGTCGCTGGAGCGGGTCGAGTCGGTGGACGAGGAGGGAATCCAGCGACGCGGCGTGGTGCTGGGCGCGCTGGTGCGGTTGAAGCAGGTGTGCAACCACCCGGCACAGTTCCTGGGCGATGGGTCGACATTGCCGGACCGTTCCGGCAAGCTCGACCGGCTGGGCGAGATGCTGGAAGAGGCGCTCTCCGTCGGCGACCGGGCGCTGGTGTTCACCCAGTTCGCCGTGATGGGCCACATGCTGCGAGCGTATCTGCAAGCGCTGTTTGGCGTCGAGGTGCTCTTTCTGCACGGCGGCACACCGCAGAAGCAGCGCGACCGTTTGGTGGCCCGTTTCCAGCAGG
>DFBV01000099.1:3065-3607 GCA_002366755.1 Anaerolineales bacterium UBA3071 | reverse complement strand
GCGGCCAACCGCGTCTTTCACTTCGACCGCTGGTGGAACCCGGCCGTCGAGAATCAGGCCACCGATCGCGCCTTTCGCATCGGTCAGACGCGGAACGTGCAGGTGCACAAGTTCATCTGCGCTGGCACGCTGGAGGAGCGCATTGACGAGCTGATCGAAAGCAAGAAGGCACTGGCCGAAAGCGTCGTCGGCGCGGGCGAGAGTTGGCTGACCGAGTTGAGCACCGACGACCTGCGCGAGATCATCACGCTGCGGAGGGAGTGAGCGAATCAGCGAGTCAGCGTTCGTAGTCCGCCAACATCAGGAGCAGTGCTATGGCAAGACGATATTCAAGCTATTACGACAACTACTGGCCTCGTTACGAGTCGACGCGCCCCATCGAAGTCAAAGATGGCATCAGAGCCAAGAGCAAGCGAGGCAAGTTCGTCAAGAACTGGTGGGCCGACCGCTGGATCAAGGCGCTGAGACCTCTGATGGATTCCGGGCGGCTGAGCCGCGGGCGCAGCTACGCCCGGCGGGGGCAGGTCATGGAGATCGACGTG
>DFBV01000099.1:0-2985 GCA_002366755.1 Anaerolineales bacterium UBA3071 | reverse complement strand
TGAGCGACGGCCAGTGGGACAAGGTGCTCGAGGCGCTGTCGGAGCAGGCCATCTTTGCCGCCCAACTGCTCAACGGCGAAATGCCGCCCGACATCGAGCAGGTCTTTGAAGCGGTCAAGGTGCCGCTGTTCCCCGCCTCGCGAGGTGACCTGATAACCGATTGCTCCTGTCCCGACTGGGCTAACCCCTGCAAGCACATCGCCGCCGTTTACTATCTGTTGGGCGAGCGTTTCGACGAAGATCCGTTCCTGCTGTTCGAGTTGCGCGGGCGGAGCGAAGAGGAGATCGCTGTTGCGTTGCGCGAGCGGCGTGTTCAGGAAGAGGTCGAAGGGGCCGGGGAAGCAGTCTACGCAGCCGACGTGGTGGAAGTGGTCGAGGCCCCTGGCCTAGAAGAATGTCTGGATCACTACTGGGCGTTAGGGGCTGAAGCGGAGACGGTGGTGTTGGACATCGGAGATCCAAAAGTGGACATGGCGTTGCTCAAGCGCTTGGGCGTGCCCGATTTCCTGGATGCACGGAGCTTTGGGGCACAGATGGCGCGCGTATACGATGGCGTGACCACCCGCGCTCTGGACGTGGCGTTTGCGGATTCTGTGGAGTGATGAGAGGGGCTTCGGCTACACTCATCTTTGGCGTTCTCCTTACGAGTAGTGTTGGATACTGCAATCCAACTATACTCGAAGAAACGCCTTTCGCTGGTATCACGCTCCAGCTGTAAGCCAAGCACATGATTTTGAGACTATGTCCCTCTGTTCAATGAGGAGGGTCTGATATCTCCCCGTCTCAGATTTCTCAGACCCTTCAGTCCCTCTGTAACTTCTCCATCGGCGGGAGCCTCTCCGGATTCAGCGCCCGCATGCGGATCAGATAAGCCTCTAACCATCCCCGAGCCTTGTCCGGATGCGTGGTGGCCCAGATGACCTTCTCGTGGTCCAGGCTGTTGATGCGGTCGTTGGCCGCCCGCAGGGCATCCATGCTGTTCTTCAGCGCCTGCTGCACCGACATGCGTTCCGGGTTGATGTCAATGCCGAAGTAGCCGCGATAGCCGTACATCTTGAGCACATATAGTGCCGCCTCCGTCTGCTCCGGCGAGATGACCCCCACGTTGAGGTCCTGATCGTAGTTGCCCAGCGGCTGGGAATTCCAGTGCGTGTGCGCCAGCCGGCCATACTCCAGCACCAGGCTGAAACCGTTGGGCAGGTCCTCGTAGCCCATCAGCATGTGCCCCACCTCGGGATTGAGCCCCACCAGGGCGTGCCCCTCGGCCAGAAGCTTCTTGTTCTCCTCGTTTTGTAACAGGCTCTCTGTCTTCTGGGCCATCAACAGCCCTTCGGGTGTGGTGCCGTAAAGGATGTGTCCCCGCGGCTCATAAGGCTTAGGCTCCTCGGCCACGCGCATGCCGGGCACACCATCCATCGCCTCGGCCAGTCCTTGGCAGAAGCGATCGCGGGCGGCCACCAGATCCATGCCGAAGGGATTCTCGTAGCCGTCAATGCCCGGCCAGACCACCACCATGTCGCAGCCCATCTCCTTGGCCAGCGCCAGCGTCCGCCGGGTGCGCTTGATGGCCGAGCGGCGGGCCTCCGGCAGCGGCGAGGAGAGTGCGCCGAACTCGTAGGTCTTGGGGTAGAAGATGAACGGCGCAATCAGCACCAGCCTGATGCCCGTATCCCGCTCCAACTCCTTGTAGAGATGGGCGTTGTCCTCGTTGACCTCAATGGGGTAGTGTGCTTCGACGCCGGCGAGGCCATAGTCGGCGAGGCTGGCAGCGACGTCCAGCCGCTCCTCGATGCTCATTTCGGGCACGTAGCGATCGTGGAAGCGTCCCCCGCCGGGGGAAAAGAACCACACGCCGGCCGAGAATTTCAGTTCCAGCTCGAAGCTGTTGAGGTGCTTCACTAACTCTTCGGGGGTGCGTCTCTTGGCTTGCTCTCGGATGTCAATCAGGGTCATGTTTTCCTCCTTGATGATGTTCTGCGCTGGACGGTCACATCCAGCTACAGAAGCTGCTTATCTGCGTCCAGTAGGCTAAACGGTCAGCTTGTAGTGAGCATGCTCCAACTTGGCGACGATGGGCAGGTCGTAGGGGCAGCGGGGCTCGCACTCGCCGCATTGCGTGCAAGCGTCGGCCTTGATGTCCAGCGCCGCGTACGCAGCCCGCGCCCGCTCCTCGTTCATGAACCAAAAGCGCAACGTCTGCCGCATCCAGAAGTCGCCTGGCTCACGCACCACGCCGTCCCACATCTGCCGGTCGTACCACCCCTCCATGATAAAGATGCGGGGGATGTCTATCCCTTCGGGGCAGGGCAGACATTCGCCGCACAGCCGGCAGACGTAGTTTCCCAGTTCCGGCGCCTCGGTGAGTTGCTCCCGCTCCGCGTCGCTCAGCGGTGCGAACGCTTCGGCCCAGGCCAGATCCTGCTCCAGTAAGGCCAACGTGTTCATCCCCGCCACCATGACCTGGATGGGCAGGCTCCAACCGTAGCGAAAGGCGACTTCGGCCGAGCGCCATAGGAAGCCATCGGCGATGGCCTTCATGCCCACCACGCCCACCCCACGCTCCAACGCCAGCGGCAGCAGTTCTTCCTCAATGAGCGGGAAGTTGAAGCGATCGAAGTAGTTGAAATTAGTCATGATCACGTCGAAGGGATACGTTTCCAACGCCTGGATCAGGAGCTGGGGATGGCCGTGGTTCGAGATGCCGATGAAGCGCACTTGCCCGGCCTGGCGGGCCGCCTCGGCCGCTCGCAGCGCACCGTCGGGGGCCAGGATGCGGGCCAGTTCCTTCTGCGTCTGCACGTGGTGCATGAACAGGATGTCCACGTGATCCGTCTGCAGATGGTGTAGGCTGCGGGCGAAAAGCGCGGCCGCCTCGTCCCCTCCCCGCGCCTGGCACTTGGTGGACAGGATGCACTCATCCCGCCGCTCAGCCATCACGAGGCCAACCTTGCGTTCCGATTCGCCATCGCCATACTGGGCGGCCGT
>DFBV01000111.1:11813-18245 GCA_002366755.1 Anaerolineales bacterium UBA3071 | reverse complement strand
GTGATGCCGGGTGACAATGTGAACCTGCAGATCCGGTTGATTGAGCCGGTGGCGCTGGAGGAGGGCAGCCGGTTTGCTATTCGGGAGGGTGGTCGGACGGTTGGCGCGGGCGTGTTGACCAGGGTCATCGAGTAGGGGCAGTATCGCTCCAGGCCGAAAGGCTTTGGATTGGACGAGTAGAGGAGATCATGGCGAAGAAATCAGTTCGTGTCGTAAGCACTCTGGCTTGCACTGAGTGCCGGGAACGAAATTATACAACGACGAAGAACCGCAGGAATGACCCCAAACGCTTGGAGTTGAGGAAGTACTGCCCGCGCTGTCGCGTCCATACCTTGCATCGAGAGACGAAATAGCTCATCGGTGGTTCGGTTGTCGGTGCGGTGCCTGATCACCGATCACACAGGCCAGTAGCTCAATTGGCAGAGCAACGGTCTCCAAAACCGTAGGTTGCGGGTTCAAATCCTGCCTGGCCTGCCAGATTTTCCGAGTGCAAGACACCGTCTCAGCAAAACTAGTGGGATGGTGTCTTGGGCCGTAAGCGGCCAGTGTTTGTAGCGCATTCTGTAGTGGAGAGGAGAGTGTAGTGGCCAGGGCAGCAGCCAGGAAGGAAAACGCCATCGTCAGGTATTTCAAGGAAACCAGAGCGGAACTGCGCAAGGTCAATTGGCCCACGCGCCGGCAGGCCATCAACCTAACCCTGATTGTGCTCGCCGTCACTGTCTTCATGGCTGCTCTGTTGGGCACCATTGACTACCTGTTTGCGCGACTCTTCTCGCTCATCATTTGATATGGGTCATAGCGTAGACGATCAGGAGATCACCACCACGGTGGAGATGTCGCATCAGGAGTCTGAAGAAAACATCATTGGCGCTGGGAGCGAGTCGCTCCCAGTGTCCATGGATGAGTCCGCGCCGGCTTCCGGCGAGGAGGCTGAGGCTGCGCTGGATACAGCACCGGATGCGTCCACGCGGGGGGAGGAGACTGGCGCCGCGCTGGCTGAGGAAGATGCCGAAGCCACAATCGAGACCAGTGGTGCGCTCCCCGAGGACACCGAGGCTGAAGTCGAGGCCGAGGAGCCATCGGCAGAGGAAGGAGAAGAAGCAGCCCCTGAGAGGCAGTGGTATGTCGTGCATGGCTACTCAGGGTATGAGAATCGAGTGAAGAAGAACCTCGAGCAGCGGATCGAATCCATGGGGATGCAGGACAAGATCTTCCAGGTCGTTGTGCCAACTGAGGAGGAGATTGAGATCAGGGGTGGGGAACGTCGCATTGTCGAGCGGCGTGTCTTCCCGGGCTACATCCTCGTGCAAATGGTCATGGACGAGACCTCTTGGTACGTGGTGCGCAACACGCCTGGAGTGACCGGCTTCGTGGGCACGGGCAACAAGCCGACCCCGCTGAGTGCTGAAGAAGTCGAGAAGATCATGAAGCGCATCGAATCCGCTGAACCCACGATCAAGGTGAGCTTCAAGGTCGGCCAGAAGGTGCGTCTGACTGAGGGGGCCTTTGCCGATTTCGTGGGCGAAGTTGATGATCTGTACCCGGAGAAGGGAAGGGCCCGGGTTTTGATCTCCATGTTCGGCCGTGACACGCCACTGGAGGTTGATCTGCTGCATCTGGAGAGAGTATAGTCTCTGATTGGGAGAACATAACTGATGGGCAAGAAAGTCACAGCAATCATCAAACTGCAGATTGCGGCTGGGAAGGCTAATCCCGCGCCGCCGGTGGGCCCTGCTCTAGGCCAGCACGGTCTGAACATCATGGCCTTCTGCAAGGATTACAATGCACAAACGGTCGGCATGGCGGGATCTATCATTCCTGTGGAGATCACGGTCTACCAGGATCGCACGTTTTCTTTCATACTCAAGACGTCGCCTGCCACTGACTTGCTGAAGAAGGCGGCGGGAATCGAAAAGGGCTCGGCGGAACCTAATCGCGAGGAAGCTGGCCAGGTTACTCGCAGCCAGATCCAAGAGATCGCCGAACAGAAGATGACCGATCTAAATACCGCCGATGTTGAGAGCGCTATGCGTATGGTTGAAGGCACGGCGCGCAGCATGGGAATCACCGTCGTTGACTAGAACGACGCGGTTCCCGCGATAGGTGATCAGATCACCATGTGGGAGGGCTAACCACCCGCTAGTACCACCAGGAGGATTATCTGAATGCCCAAACGAGGAAAGAAGTACCGCCAGGCAGCCCAGCTTGTGGATCGGATGCGAGACTACTTACCTGCCGAGGCTATCGAATTGGCGCAGAAGACCTCGACGGCCAACTTCGATGCCACCGTGGAGGTACACTTGAACATGGGAGTAGACCCACGCCACGCGGATCAACAGGTTCGCGGGGTCGTGCTGCTGCCTCATGGCACAGGCAAGCAGGTGCGCATCCTGGTCTTCGCCGAGGGTGAGGCAGAGAAGATCGCCCAGGAAGCCGGAGCAGATTACGTTGGCACCGACGAACTGACGAAGAAGATACAGGGCGGTTGGCTGGACTTCGACGTCGCCATTGCCATTCCCCAGGTGATGGGCAAGGTGGGACGCTTGGGACGTGTTCTCGGCCCCCGAGGGTTGATGCCTAGCCCCAAAGCAGGTACCATTGTGCAGCCCGACGATCTGCCTCGCCTGATCCAGGAGACTCGCTTGGGGCGTGTGGAGTTCAGGGTGGACAAGACGGCGAACATCCATGCTCCCATTGGCAAAGCGAGCTTCAGCAGCGAACAACTGCTCGATAACTTCACTGCCTTCATGGAAGCAATCATTCGTGCCAAGCCATCTGGAGCTAAGGGACAGTATGTCAAGAAGGTTGTTATGACCACAACCATGGGGCCGGGGATCAAGGTGAATCCCATGGAAGCTATGGCTCTGAGGACTGCATAGACTTTTCAGATCGCATATCGGGAGGGCACAGCTTGCGTTTTCCAGAGATCTGGGGCGTCCTCCCCTATATCCGCTGAAGACAGCAGGTGCCCCCACGGGGCTTAATCGGTAGCCGCCTGCCGAGGCAAGGAATGTACACGTCCGTTTTCGAGCGTGGGGAACCCTTGCGTCGGTGCGCAGGGGTTTTATGCTGCTGGCAGGCAAGGCATCCGTAGGTGAAATGCAGAAGGAGGTGAATCCATTTGGCCATTTCGAAGGAGAAGAAACGAGAACTTGTCGCCGATTACACCGACAAACTGGCGCGCAGTGAAGCCGTGATCTTCACTGACCATAGCGGGTTGTCGGTGAAGGAGCAGCAGAAGCTGCGCCGGCAACTGTGGGAGTCACAGAGTGGCTTCCAGGTGGTCAAGAACACGCTGCTGAGGCGAGCTCTGCAAGATGCCGAGATATCCGTTCCCGAAGAGACGTTAGTCGGCCCCACGGCGCTGGGCTATTGCTTCGGGGATGTGACAACTGTGGTCAAGGTCTTGTCCGACTTCGCCAAGGAGACAGAGTTTTTGACCTTCAAGGGAGGGCTGCTGGGAGCGCGGTTCATCGGTGCAGAGGAGGTTGAGGCGTTGGCCAAGTTGCCATCGCGGGACGTGCTACTGGCTCTAGTGGTGAGAGGCATTCAGTCTCCCATCAGCGGGCTGGTCAACGTGCTCGCCGGTCCCCTGCGGGGCCTGGTCAACGTGCTCCAGGCTCGCTCTGATCAGTTGGGGAGCACAGCAAGCCAGCAAAGCTAGGAAAGCAAAACGATCTCGGATACAAGCATCTACAAGTACTAGAAGGAGGAGGAGATACTCATGACGAAAGAGGAGATCATCGCCGCCATCGAGGAGATGACGGTACTGGAGCTGTCGGATCTGGTCAAGGAATTGGAGGAGAAGTTCGGCGTCAGCGCTGCAGCGCCGATGATGGCTGTTGGCATGATGCCTGCTGCCGCGCCGGCTGAGGCAGTTGAGGAGAAAACCGAGTGGGACGTCGAGCTCAAGGACTTTGGCGCCAAGAAGATCCAGGTCATCAAGGCCGTGCGCACTATCACTGATCTGGGCTTGAGGGAAGCCAAGGAACTGGTAGAAGGCGTGCCAGTCATCGTACTCACGGGAGTTTCTAAGCAAGCTGCCGAAGAGGCCAAGGAGAAGCTGGAGGCCGAAGGCGCCGCCGTTGAACTGAAGTAGTCGCTTCTCTCCCCCTTGCGTTATGCCATCCCAAGATGGCGTGTGTGCCTGCGCCAGAGTCACCTGCTGGTCGCCCAGCGGGTGGCTCTGGTGTCCTCTTGGAAGAAGGGGATTCCCGACAGTGTGTCAGATCTCTGGGTTTATGGGCTGCCGATCTGCGCTACTGGAGGCAGCCGCCGCTTGAATTCGTTGCACCACACGAGTCCCAGCACGCGCTCCACGAACGAGCGTTCGAAGCCAGCGGCGACTACATGGTTGGGACTGGCCCCTTCATCGAATAGCAGGTACAGTACCTGGTCCACCGCAGCGTAGGTGAAGCCCAGATCTCCCTCGTCCGTCTGGCCGGGCCAGAGATCGGCGGAAGGAGGCTTTTCAATGATCTGCCGGGGCACGCCCAGCGCGGCGGCAAGCTGTCGCAACTGCGTCTTGTACAGGTCCCCGACAGGGTTGAAGGCGCAGGCGGAATCGCCGTAGAGAGTGGTATACCCCAGCAAGGCTTCCGTCCTGTTGCCGGTGCCGATGACCAGACCGTTCCAGGCCGCCGATTGATCATAGAGCACGATCATGCGCATGCGGGCCATCACGTTGCCCCGCCGCACGGCGTCCATGTCAGGGAAGCGCTTAGACAGCGGTTCGACCATGGCAGTGATGTCTACCGTCTCGCTGGAGATGCCCAGGATGTCAATGACCGTCTGAGCGTCTGCCAGCGTGTCGGGGCTGGAGGTGCGATAGGGCATGCGCAGCGCCAGCACGTTCTCCGCCCCCAATGCCTCCGTCGTCAGAAAGCAGGCAGTGGCAGAGTCGATGCCTCCCGAGAGGCCGATGACCGCCCGCTGGAAGCCTGCTTCCGCCATTTCCCGGCCAATGAAGTCCACGATGAGTTCACGCACACGGTCAGTATCAATGAGCAGTCGTTCGGCAATATCTTGCATGGGCGTATCTCCAGTGAACTGAAATCCTATCACGCCACAGGTCTATTATCTCCAATTCTGCTCATTTGTAAAGTCCGAGCGTGCGTGTTATAATCTCCCCTACGATGTTCGGCCGTTGGTCACTGACTCTCCGCTATCAGCTATCGGCTATTAGTCACCATGTACATTGATCGAAGGTACAGACGAAAACGCCGTTCTCCCCTGCGCTACCTGATCCTGCTAGCTGTGATTGCTGGCGGCGTCTATTTGCTCTACACGCGCACCAACTTCTTCGAAAGCCCTCTCAATCCTCTCAAGCCTACGCCCGCGCCGACGCGCACGCTGGCCTCATACCTGGCAGAGGCAGAGGCATTCTACGCTGAAGGGAAGCTGGAAGAAGCCGCCGAGGCGTACGAGGTAATCACGCGTCTGGAGCCGGAGAACGACGAGGCCTTCCGCTGGTGGGCTAAGCTGGTGGCGCTGCGCGGCCACGCGGCAGAGGCGATCAAGAAGGCGCGTCAGGCGGTGAAACTGGCTCCCAACGACGCTCGCAATCAGGCCATCCTGGCCATGGCGCTGGATTGGGATGGTCAATATGACGAGGCCATCGCCGTGGCCCTACGGGCGGTGGACCTGGATCCGAACCTGGCCGACGCCCATGCGTACCTGGCCGAGGTGTATGCTGACAAGGGGAACTGGCGGCGAGCTCTGGAGGAAGCGGAGGCGGCGGTGGCGCTGGACGACCGCAGCGTGGTGGCGCACCGCAACTTGGGCTACGTGCTGGAGCGGCAGGGGCAATACCGGCGGGCTATCGAAGAGTACCTTCGCGCCAGCGAGCTGCATCCCAAGCTCAGCTACACCTACATCGGCGCCGGGCGCAACTATCTCGTCCTGGGGCAGTACGACGAAGCCATCGCCCAGTTCCAGAAGGCCATCTCCGCCGCGCCAGGCAATGCCGATGGCTACGATGCCCTGGGTTGGGCTTATGTCCTGCAGAATGATGTCGAGCGCGGTATCGTCGAGTTGGAGAAGGCCATTGAGGTGGACCCCGCCTATTCCACCGCCTACGGCCACCTGGGTTTGTCCTACTACGTGCGGCGCAACTACGAAGAGGCCATCCCCAATTTCGAGCGGGCCATCGAGCTGGGTAACGAATCTCTGGAGTATTTCTACGAATTGGGGCTCTGCTACGCTTACCTGGGCGATTGCGACAATGCCATCGAGTGGCTGGAGCGGGCGCTGGAGATTGACCCTAACTCCCAGCAGGCACTGGACGGCCTCCAGCTCTGCGCTGAGTAGAGACCAACCTCCAGGTGGTCAGACAGGTTCACTCCTCCCTCAGGCAAGAGGACAGAGTACCTCGTCCTCGCGGGGCGCTATAGGTGCTTGATGCTATGCTCATCTCATTCGCCCATTCGCTGA
>DFBV01000111.1:0-11790 GCA_002366755.1 Anaerolineales bacterium UBA3071 | reverse complement strand
GCGTGATGCGCCGTCTCCAGGACGCTATGCTGCGACAAGAGGTGGCCTATGCCGCGGCCCACAGTCCTTTCTATCGCCAGAGATTCGCCGAGTGCGGGGTAGATCCCAAGGCCATCCGCAGGGTATCAGACTTGGCCGCTCTGGGTTTCTTCACCTATCCCAGCGATCTCGCCGCCGACCCTTACCGGTTTCTGGCTGTCCCCCAATTGTCGCCTTTGATTGGAGATGAGCGTTCTTACAACTCCACCAGGCCGTGCCGCAGAGCGGTGACCACGGCGTGCGTCCGGTCGTTGGCCTGGAGCTTGCCAATGATGGTGCTCACGTAGTTCTTGACCGTGCCCTCGGTCAGGTGCAGGCGGTCGCCGATCTCCTTGTTCGACAACCCCTCGACCAGAAGATGAAGCACCTCCTCTTCGCGGGGGATGCCTCCTAGCTGCGGCATCTTCGGGTCCATGAGCACCACATCGGGTCGGAGAGCGCGTGCCTGGGCCACCGCCTCATTCCCATTGCCGGCCTGACCCACTACCTCGATCCCCGGCGCGTACTTGAGGATCGTCGCCAGCCCCTGGCGGATGATCTCCTGGTCATCTACGAGCAGTACGCGAATCGAACTCATCGCTTGTTGTTTCTACTTGCTCCGTTCCAACAGCTCGATAAGCACGCCGTGGGTGCTCTTGGGATGGATGAAGGCCACGCGGCCGTGCGCGCCGGCTACGGCCGTCTTGTTGATCAGCCGCACGCCCTTCTCCTTCAGGTCAGCCAGCGCGGCGTCAATGTCCTCCACCTCCAGGCAGATGTGGTGCATCCCCTCGCCCCGTTTGGCGAGGAACTTGGCTATGCTGGTGTCGGCGCTCAGGGGCTCTAGCAGTTCGATCTCGCTCTCGCCCACGGGTAGGAAAGCGATCTTGACGCCCTGCTCGGGGATGGTCTCCGTGTGGCTTAGTTCCAGTCCCAGCGTGTCGCGGAAGAGGCTCAGAGCCTGTTCGATGTCCTCCACCACGACGGCGATGTGGTCAATCCGCTTGATCATCTCCTGCTTCCTCTTCTTCAGCCATCAATTCCGGGTAGTGTCGATGCAGCCATTGTCGTACTTGGGCTACAAAGCTCGTAGCCTCTTTGAGCAATTCAGCGCTTCCGTCTCCGATACGTAGCCAACACCCACATAGTCAGCCAGGTTACGCTTCCGGCGGCAGTCGTGAAGGTAGACTGACAGGTCGGAGAATCGCTTGTCGACCAGGGCCAGAAAGTCGAAAGTCGTCGCATGATGACCAGCACCACGAGTTCGGTATCCCTCGCTGTACATGACAATCGTCGCCACCTGCAACACGGCGTTGTAGGCGGTAGCGAAGCGTCGGTCGGGCGAGAGTTGCTCTATTGCGGCATCGGCGAGATCACGTTCTGTCACCGCGAACAAACTGGCAATCTCATCAGCGTTCGTCCGATGGGCACGAATGCGCCCTTCACGTAGTAAGTTTCTGTAAGTCATCCTCGTCTCCAATTAAGAAAAGTTTGGGGCCGGCAAGCACATTACGCAGAAATCCGCTTTCCTGTGCCTGTCGGCGAAACTCGTCCGCGCTATAGAGCACATAATTGACTTCGCGCTGGATGGTCATCTGGGCAGGTTGCAGCGCAGCACTGAGTTCACGGGCAGAAATCTCTCCTACAACCAACAAATCTATGTCGCTTGCTGTCGTCTCCCGATTGGCCGCGTAGGAGCCGAAAACAAACGCCGACTGTACCTGCTCACTACCTCGCAATGCCTGGTCTAACAGAGAGGATAAGCCGATCGTCTTGAGGAAAATGTCGCGCAACTCGGGGAAAAGGAAGAAATCGCGCCGGGCCTGGTAGTAAGCGCGATTGCCATCAGCCTCGCGGCGGAGCAGTCCAAAGTCTACCATTTTGGTCGTTTCCCGTTGCACTGCCCGAATCGGTAGATCCGTCAACTCGGCGATTTCACGTTGGTAGTAGCGCTCGTTTGCATTGAGCAAGAGCAAGGCCAGTACCTTAACCCTGGCTGTTGACGCAAATAACTGCTCTAGCATCTCATTAACCTCTTCATTGACTACACTTAACTACAATTTGTAGTCAATTATATACAAATTGTAGTCAATTGTCAAGTCTTTGCGTCAAGGCCAGCTTGAGGGGTACGAGGTCTATCCTGCTCCTACGTTAACATAACATGGTAGCGTGGGGCTTGCCTCCTACTCGGCAGGCATAAGGCTAAGTCCAATACGGTTCAGATAAACAACGGAGTGCCGGCTTTGCGTCAACTAAACCGTATTGAGGCCAAGTCCCTCAATCCGGCACCACTCGCCACTCCTCCCGCTCATGATCGAAATCGGCGACCATCTCCAGTGGCAGCTTGAGGTACTTGCCCTTGGCCTCCACAGCTACGGTGCCATCAGGCAGCAGCAACTCTCCGGTGCCCTCGAAGAGCAGGCGGGTGTCGCGGGTGATGCGGCCCACGGCTGTCAGTTCCACATCCAATGGTACCGGCTTTCGGAAGCGAACGTTCAGCTCGGCGGTCACGCCCCATACCTCCTGGCCGGGCTCGAGCCCAACCGTGATGGCCCGGCCGATCGTCTCGTCCATGATGCCAGAGATAACGCCGCCGTGCATGCGTCCCGGATAGCCCTGATGCTGCTCATGCCCCGTGAAGCGGGCCAGCAGCGAGCCATCAAGCTGATCGTAGAAGAAGGCTTTCAGGCTAGCGATGTTTTTCATGCCGCAGATGAAGCACATGCGGCTGTTGGGTTGTTTGTGTGAAGAAGCAGGCACGTTGTTCTCCGATGGGTTTCGACGGGTAGGGGGCGAGGTTTCCTCGCTCCTACACGGCGGTATGCGGTTCGTATTCGCCAAAGACCTGGCGCAGCAGGCCGCAGATCTCGCCCAGGGTGACATAGGCTTCCACCGCCCTCAGGAACAGCGGCATGAGCGGGGCATCATGCTGTCGCGCCGCGGCCTCCAGGCGGGCCAGCGATTCCGCTGCGCGATCGTTATCCCGCTGTTCCCGCAGCGCTTGCAGTTGCGTCGCTTGCCGCTCCTGCACTGCCTCGTCCACTTGCAGCAGATCTAGTGACTGTTGTTGCTCGTCGGTCACGAAGCGGTTGACGCCGACGACCACCTGATTGCTCTGCTCCGCCGCTTGCTGGGCGCGGTAGGCGGCCTCCTGGATCTCCCGCTGGATGAAGCCCCGCTCGATAGACCTCAGCGCGCCACCCAGAGCGTCAATCTTCTCGATGTACTGGTTGGCTCGCCGCTCGATCTCGTCCGTCAGGTGCTCCACGAAGTAGCTGCCCGCCAGCGGATCCACCGTCTCGGCCACGCCGCTTTCGTGAGCGATGATCTGCTGCGTGCGCAGGGCGATCTGCACGCTCTGCTCCGAGGGGAGGGCCAGTGCCTCATCGCGAGAGTTAGTGTGCAACGATTGCGTGCCGCCGAGCACCGCTGCCAGCGCCTGCAGCGTGACCCGCACGACGTTGTTGTCTGGCTGCTGGGCGGTGAGGGTGGAGCCCGCTGTCTGCGTGTGGAAGCGAAGCTGCCACGAGCGGGGGTTTTTGGCCCCGAAACGCTCGCGCATGAAACGCGCCCACAGCCGCCGCGCCGCCCGGAACTTAGCCACCTCTTCCAGGAGGTTGTTGTGGGCGTTGAAGAAGAAGGACAGTCGGCCGGCGAAGCGGTCCACGTCCAACCCGGCATCCACCGCCGCCTTCACGTACTCGATGCCATTGGCCAGGGTGAAGGCTACCTCCTGCACGGCGGTGCAGCCCGCTTCCCGCATGTGATAGCCGGAGATGCTAATGGTGTTCCAGCGGGGCATGTGCTCGGCGCAGTAGCGGAAGGTGTCGGTGATCAGTCGCATGGACGGTTGCGGCGGGAAGATGTAGGTGCCGCGAGCGACGTATTCCTTGAGGATGTCGTTTTGGATGGTGCCGCGCAGTGTGGCCGGTTCCACTCCTTGCTTCTTGCCCGCGGCGATGACCATGGCCAGCAGGATGGCTGCCGGCCCGTTAATGGTCATGGAGATGCTGACTTTGTCCAGCGGGATGCCAGCGAGGAGCGTTTCCATGTCCGCCAGCGAACTGATGGAGACGCCGACGCGGCCCACCTCGCCCGCTGCCAGCGGATGATCGGCATCGTAGCCGATCTGGGTGGGCAGGTCGAAGGCCACGGAGAGGCCCGTTTGACCCTGCTCCAACAGAAACCTGTAGCGGGCGTTGGTTTCTGCGGCGGAGGCGTAGCCAGCGTACTGGCGCATGGTCCAGAAGCGGCCCCTGTACATGGTCGGCTGCACACCGCGGGTGAAGGGGTACTGGCCGGGGAAGCCCAGGTTGGCATTGTAGCTAGTCGCCGCGTCCTCCGGTGTGTAGAGCCGCCGAACCTCGACGCCGGAACTGGTCTCGAAGCGTTTACGTCGTTCAGGATGGCGGTTCAGCACCGGCGCAAGGACTGTCGTCTCCCATTCTCTCTTCAGTGTGGTCAGATCGTCGTTCATGTATGTCCTCCGCTATCCGAGTGGATCACGATCTACCGGGTGTGAGGGAGTTGTACTCCCGAACGCAGGCTCGGAGTGCAACTCCTCGCCATCAGAGCAACTCCGGCAACATTATAATGCAGCCAAATGCAAAGAGCAAACCCCCCGGCTGGAGAGGTTCAGCCAGGGGGCTGGAGTTTAGGGATGGTCCCTTCTACCGCTCAAACTGAGCGGCCACGTTCTCCCTTTTCCTTTTCCTCTTTTCCCTCTTTTCCCTCAGCCCCCTCAGTCCCATCAGACCCGTCAGCGCTTTCGCCTTCACGGCCACACTTGTACAAACTCGTCTTCCTCCACCTGGAAGATGTAGATCTGCGGCTCGCGCAGGTCACCCCGCTCGTCGTAGCGCACGCGGCCGAGGAAAGTCTGCAGGTCAATACGTCGCAGCGCCTCGGCCACTTTGCCGGCGTCCAGGCTGCCCGCCTTCTTCGCCCCCTCGGCCAGTGCCTGCAGCGCCGCGTAGCCGTTGATGGAATAGGTGTCGGGGTTGCGATACTCCACTGCCTGATAGGCCTTGACCCACGCGTCGTCCACAGCCGAGGCCGGGCTGGGGGCGAATGCGGTGACGTAGATGGACTCGGCTGTGTTGCGCGCTTCGTCAATGGTCGCCGCCAGGAAGCAGCCATCGGAGCCCATGAAGGTCAGGTCGTATCCCGCTTCCACCAATTCGGCCCGCAGGTAGGGACACTCCACCTCGTAGCCAGCGTAGTAGACGCTGTCTGCGCCGGAGGCGGCGATGCGCTTTACCTCGTCGGCGAAGCGGCTCTGTTCCACCTTGACCTGTTGGCTGAGCCCCACGTCAGCCCCCAGTGCCTGCAACTCGTCGGCCACCAGCCGGCCCAGGTCAATGCCGTATGGGTCGTCGTTGTAGAGCACCGCCACGCGCTGCGCGTCCAGCGTGTTGACCAGGTAGTCGGCCGCGACACAGGCCTGCACGCTGTTGTCCGCATTGATGCGGAAGAAATTGCGGTAACCACTGCGGGTGAGGGAGACCTCCGACGCCGTGGGGGTGATGACGATGAGGGGCAGATCTTTGTAGATCTCCATAGCCGCCAGCGTCTGACCGGAGTTGTAGTGGCCGACGACGCCCAACACGCGGTCGCCCCGTTCCACGGCGGCCTTGATCTCCTCGGCCACCGCCACGGCCACGTCGGAGTCCGATTCGTCGTCCATGGCCACGACCTTGAGTTGGTAGCCGAGCAGGCCGCCAGAGCGGTTGATTTGCTCGGCCATCAATCGCACGCCGCCGACGACAGTCTGGCCGCCGTTGGCCTGGAAGCCAGAGAGGGGCGCGGCCACATAGACAGTCACTTCGCCCTTGGGGCTGCTGGGCAGGCAACCGGTTAGCAACACAGTCAGTAGAATCAGGCTACACAGAACCTTGCGCATGGATTCACTCCTGAGTATCTCTTGCAGATAGCGTTGGTCCAGCAAATGCGGCGATGGCTTGCAGAACGACGGGCAAATCCTGTTCTGGCTCACCGCTCAGTGGGGACGAAACAATGCTGCCATCCGGCGTGTGATGATGATGAGGGAAGTTCGGCAGACTGGCACAGTCCTCTTTATTGTCCCAGCGCATGATTGGTGCATCCCGGAATAGTTGATATGAGTAGTCGTAGTGCCCGCGGCTGCAATAAACGCGCACTTGCAGTTTCAACTCCTGTTCCAGGTCAGCGCGAACCTTGCAGAAGAACTGCTCAGCAGAGAACTCTTGGGTCTCTACAGCAGATACGGCCTGGCAAAGGGAGCTTCCTTGCAGACGGGTAGTGATCAGGCCAAGCAAAGTGGGTAACGAAGTCACTCCTAGGCCTCCGTTTGCAGTCCGAGCCAGCTTTGAAGAAGTTCTTCTGTTGCCTTCCAGTCCAGCCAATCGTCTTCTTCCTGCATCACTGCCCGTGCAAGCGATTGGCGTTGTTCTGGCAATAGGTCAGTGCTGCGACGCAGCAGCGCCGTACGCTCAGATGTGTACTGAGTGAAACGGCCAAAGTCCATGCCGTACTTGTGCTCGAGGGCCACGATGCGATCTCGACAGGATATGATTTGCCGTAAAACGTAGTCCCGCACCAGCTTCTGGGCAGCTTCCTCAGCGGATGCAAACAAACGTCTCGCTACCAATGGTTCGAGAATGGTCTCTACTGCAGTCATGACCTAACTCTCCCTTGACGTTCCTTCATTTCAACCTCATCCCTTCCACCCGATAGTCGTACACCTCGTTGATGGAGTCCAGCATGTCCTGCAGGCTGGCCACTTGCTGGCGTATGTCCTCTCGCAGTCGCTGGGCGCGGCCGCTATCCACCTCCCGTGCTCCAATCAGCAAGATCTGCGAGTAGACGGTGCCCAGGGCAGAGAGGGAATGGTCTGTCTGCAACTCTGCTCGTTCCATGGTGTCGTCCAGCTTCTCCAGGCTGCGGCGCTGGGCGATCTTGCTGGCTAGCGTCGTTTGCATCTGCTGGCGCACATCGGGGTCTGTCTCCAGCCGTCGGCGAGCGTCCAGGCTCTCGATCTCCTTGGGCACTGCCTTGAGGTCTCGCTGGATGACGGCATCAGCGTGGTAGGCGTCCAGGCGGCGGGCCAGGCGGAACATCTGGGAGGTCCAGTCGTCTATGCCGGTGGCCATGTCTGCCAGGTGTTCTCGCAAGACCCCCTGCCGCTGCTGGCGCACGGCGCGGTCAATGCGCTCGCGATACTCCAGCGCCTGGTTCAGCCTGTCCCGCAGCTTCTTGTCCTGCACCTGACGGGGATCGAACTGCTCGCGGAAGAGATCAGCTACCACCTTGGCGGCGGTCTCCACATCGGTCAGGCTGGTGTAGACGATGAGCACTTCGGCGATCAGGCCCAGCGCCAGCCATCCCCACCACGGCCACCAGGGGAAGGGGTAGGGGAAGAAGAAGCTGAGCAGGATGGTGCCAGCGATGACGACACCGCTCTCCCAGCGCAGGAAAGCGTGCTGGATGATGGCCCGCCGGGCCCGCTTTGCGATAGAAACGCGAATGCTTTCTTGGGGCATGGTTGTTATCCGATTTGACAAAACGCTGTTGTCGTGCTATAGTAGTGTTGATTAAAATGATTATCTTGATTAACTCTGTCGGGAGATAGTGCCATGACCAGAATTGTCACTTCAACCCAGCTCAAGCAGAAGACTGGAGAGATACTTGCCTATGCCATTGAGAACAAAGAAGAAGTCATCATCCAGCGCTACGATGTGCCCAAGGCCGTTATCGTGGACTACGATGCATACCAGCGGATGCGAGAAGCCCAAAGAGAGCTAGATTTCCGCCGCATCCGCGAGATCGCCGAGACCGTTTCTGCGAGAGCGGCTCATCTCAGCGATGAAGAACTGGACGAGATGATCTTCGCAGCCATCGAAGATATCCGCCATGATCTGCTGTTCGAGCGCTTGCGTCGGGCGGCTGAGCGGGTGTCGGCTCGCGCTGCGGACCTCTCTGAAGTGGAACGGGCCAACCTTGTCTCCAGTGCCATCGCTGAGACAAGGGCCGAGCGTCGCGCCGGATAGCCATGACTTCGGCGAGCCCAGTCGAGCCGTCCGGCGGCCTGGCAGGCCAGATACCAGCCGAACCAGGCTGCTTCGGGCCTGGACTTGGCAGCCCAGGCCGAGCGGGCTGAGTAGTAGTATGCAAGCTAGAGTTACTTGGAACGGCCCCGTTTCTCTCCTGAACGTCCCCTCTCCTCGTCAAGAGATTCTGCCAGTCCCTCAATGCTCGTGATCCTCGCCTCTCCTAGAAATACGTCGAAAGTATCTTATACAACTCCCTGATGGTCTCCAAATCCCCCTGGCGCACCTGGCCGCCGGAGGCATCGGCGATCGTTTCCAGGACGTTGTAGTCGGCGTCGCGGCCATAGGCAATGCAGAAGATGACCACTGGCACACCAGTGCGGTTGCCTTGCTCTATCTCTCGCGCCAACTGGTGCAGGCTGATGAGCGAAGAGTTCTCCCGCCCGTCGGTCATGGCCACGATGGCGTTGATGCGTTCGACGTCGTTGGCCTGCTGCAAGCGGACGTAGGCCGCCCGCACAGAGTCGAGCAGCGCAGTGTCGCCGGCGGCGTACAGCTCGCTTACAGCGTCCTCCAGCTCGGCGCGGTTGTGGCGCAGTTCGTTCAGAGGGATGATGTTGTTCACCTGCGTGGAGAACTCCACCATCCCTACCCGCTCCAGGTCTCCCTCGATCTGTGACAGGAAGACGCTCAGCGCCTCACGGGCTGCCTCCAGCTTCTCCCCTGACATGCTGCCTGATGTATCCACCACCAGGTAGACGTTGGTGTGCCGCTTGGTGTACCACCAGACGTTGCGCACCACCTCCACCACCGCCGGGCTGGGCATCTGCAGCGTCGTCTGCGGCTGGCGGGGATCCACACCATTGGCCTCGGTCAGCGGCGAATCGTGGCTGTCCAGGGGCATGGTCAGGTCGGCCGGGCGATAGCCGTGGGCCAGTACTGTCGCCTGCGCTTCCTCCGACGATAGGAACTCGCGGAGGTGCTGGAAGGTGAGCCGCTGGTTGGCGGTCAGCGTGGGTGTTTCCAGCAAGGCCAGGGGGTGGTCTTCCCACAGCGTCCCTTCGGCGGGGTAGACAGCCACCAGACGCTGGTTGCCGCGCGCCTGGCGGTTGAACTGCACCACCAGTTGCTCCTGCACCACGAAGGCGTCCAGGTAGTCCGGGCCCTCTTGCTGCGCCCGCTCAATGACCGCCAGTTCCCCCTCGCCATAGTAGCGCACGGTGCGTTCCACCGCGCCCACGTAGTCCAGCGTCGCCTGCGCCTGGGCATCCTCGATGGTCAGCCCCCTCGTTTTGCCCGCGCCGGCGTAGAACTCGGCCAGTGTGGCCAGCAGCCCACTGGCGGAACTGGTCGAGGGATGGCTCCATTTGAAGTTGGGGTCTCGCTGCGCCTTCGCCTGCACGTCGGACCAGCCGATGGGCTGATCGGGCCAGCCGAGATCGCGGGCCACCGGCTCCCACATGGCCAGCACCACCGGGCTGACACCGTAGCGGTGACTCTCTCCCACCAGCGGCGTTTCGCTGCCCGTCTGCTCGGCCCAGGCGCGGTCCAGTTGATCCAGCCACAACGAGGAATCGGGGCTGATGGCTTCGTAAGCGCCGGCCAGCGCCGCCTCTAGCATCGCTTCCACGTCCTGCTGCTCTGCCTGCACGCGGATCGTGCGGCGATCTGGCGTGCGCAGCTTCAATGCATTGAACCTTTCCACCAACTCGGTGAAGAGAGCGGCCTTTTCCGGCGAGTAGGCCACTTGCAGCGTGGCCTCGCGGGGATCGGTCACCGAAACCGCCTCTGGTGTGACCGTCGCCTGTGCCCTGAGCTTCCCTAGCTGAGTCACCCCCCAGACGAGGCAGCAAACCAGCGCTGCGATCACCAGTGCTGCAACAACGGCAATCAGAAGGCGGCGGTTTGGCGATTTGCGATTTACGATTTGCGATTTGCGACTGGTCATCGGTCATTTACTCGCTACATTTAGATCAAACCAGCGCAACAGCGCCTGCAGCACGTCTCGATCAGGCGAGCGCATGGCTGTGGTGCGGGGCACGACGGTCTTCACCCCCTGCGGTTCCCACTGCACGAAGGGGCTGTCCCCCTCGGTCACCGGGACGTCGGGGTTGACCGGGCGCAGTCCCCGGGCCACCGCCTGCCGCTGCACATCGGGCGAGAGCAGGTAGCGCTGAAACTCCAGGGCTGCATTCTTCTCCAGGGCTGTCGTCTCCGGCCCCATCCACACGGTGAAGGGGAAGTCGAACCAGGTGACGTAGCGCGGGTAGAAGATGACCAGCGGGTCGGCCCAGCGGGTCTGGATGCCAGCCATGTGTGTGAGGAGGTCGCTTTCCAGCAACTGCCCACCGTCGCCCACGGAGTAGCCGAAGAGGGCGAAGTCCTCGGCGGTGTAGGCGCTGGCACCGCTGATGTCGGTCACCGCGCCCATCAACTCGCCCAGCCACTGCTGGAAGTCGGGGTCGGTAACATCGGCGGTGGAGATGTTGGGGCGGTCGTAGTACTCGCCAGCAGCGGCGATCATGGCCGCCAGGCCGCCCACGTTTCTGCGCGGGCTGGGCACCACCAGCTTGAAGAAGCCCCAGGCGGGGTCGCCGCCTAGCTCCGGCCAGCCTCCCTTGGCGATGGCGGCATCGTGAATGGCCTGCCAGTCCAGCTCACCGTAGCGGGCTTGCAGCACTTCGGCTCGGCTCTGGTAGATGCCCCAGGAGAAGAGAGAGATGGCGATGGGACGGGCGCGGTACTCGCCATCGGTGAGGAAGACGTCGCGCCCCAGCCGCTCCTTGTAGCTGGCGTTGGCCAGTTCCACCAGGTAGCGGTTATCGGGAATCCAGGCGGTGGGAAAACGGGCCAGCTTCTGGAGCTCGGCCTCGCTCAAATCCTCAATGCTGCGCTCGCCGAGGACGCCGAAGTCGTCGCGGTCGAACTTGCCCAGCGCGGTGAGGCCGTCCATGGCGATGAGCTCTACCTGGATGACCTCGCCCTCCAGCTTGTGCTTCTCGGCGTTGAATTGCCTGGCTGCCTCTCGCACCCACGGCTCCACTGGCAGGGCGGTGATTACCCGCACCTGGATGGGGCCTTTGGGGGTGATGGTGAGCGGCTGCTGCGCCGGGTTCAGGTAGCGCCAGGCCAGCGCCGCACCGACGATGAGCAGCGCCACCACGACGATGACGATAAAAACGATACGCGTACGTTTCATGAACGTTATCTCCCTCAAGGGTAGCGTCTACAGGTATTCCTTCGTTCGCATCTGTCGGATCAATTCGGTGGGCTCGGTATCGTCCAGAACATTGCCACGCGTAGCTTCCAGATGTCTGTGGTATTTCTCTCGCTCCGACGGATCTGATCCTCGTTCCAGTTCGTGCAGAAACTGAGCGGCGGTGACGATGCGCACATCCTTGTGTTCCTCCAAGACAAGCAAGTCCTTATCGCCAGTGACCAGGTAGTTGGATTTCCCCACAACGGATGAAGCCAGGATAAGATCATCATCGGGGTCACGACACACCGGTTCCACCGATTCAACGCGTACCGTTTCTGCATAGTTTTGCAGGGCATGCAACAAATGCGTCTGGTCACGATCATGCACACGTAACCTTGCCTGTAGGCGAGGGTATTCCATCACCCGCGTCAATTCCGTCATCTGAGCCTGAGAGATAATGAAGATGAAGTTCTGATCGTACCAGTGCTCCAAGATGGTCCTGGGACAGCCATGCGGAGAGATGACGCCACTGATCAGGATGTTCGT